>DATFUO010000097.1:0-9573 GCA_035260785.1 Burkholderiales bacterium | reverse complement strand
GCACCCGGGAAAAACGAAACGAACAAGGCCTCTCGCCGGAGAAGCCTTGATATACATCCAATTATTAAGCCTGGCGGGGCGCACGTCTAGACCCGCGGATGGTTAAATCGACCCGGCGCGGGCCATTCAAGACCGTTCTGGGCACTGCATTACACCACCTTCGCCCCGTTTCAACGCTGGACTTTCGCTCGCCGCGCACCGGTTTACTGGCGGCATGGCGCCTGCCCGGAAGCGATGCGGCGTCAAATCCCGCTACAACCGGTTCGCGTCATTGGCAGCTTCCGGCCTGAGGATTGTCGCCTCCGGCTATAATCGGCCTGACCTCCGGTGTTGCCTCAATGCCCGCCATACGCCTGCTTCCCGACCTCCTGATCAGCCAGATCGCCGCCGGCGAAGTGGTCGACCGGCCCGCCTCCGCGCTCAAGGAATTGCTGGAAAACAGCCTGGATTCCGGCGCGACAGAAATCTCGACTCAACTGGCGGACGGAGGCATCAGGCAGATTCGCGTGTCCGATAACGGGGGCGGAATCGGCAAAGACGACTTGTCCCCAGCGCTCGCGCGCCACGCCACCAGCAAAATCGGTTCTCTCGAAGACCTTGAACGTGTCGCCAGCCTGGGTTTCCGTGGCGAGGCCTTGGCCAGCATCGCCGCTGTCTCCCATTTGAGCCTCGCCAGCCGCGCGGCCGGCACTACGCTGGCATGGAAGATCGAGGCCGACGGTGACGCGAGAACGGCACCCGAACCTGCCGCCCTGGCCGCCGGAACCATCGTCGAAGCGTCCGACCTTTATTTCAATACGCCGGCGCGGCGCAAGTTCCTGCGCAGTCCGCAAACCGAATTCGCGCACAGCGAAGAAACCTTCAGGCGCCTCGCACTGTCGAGGCCGGACGTGCGCTTTGTTCTGTCCCACAACGGCCGCGCACAATGGAATCTGCAGGCCGCCAGCGCGCACGGGCGCATTCATGCCGTACTTGGCGAGGAATTCGCCGCCGCTTCGTTACCGGTGGATGTTGAGAGTGCGGGCTTGCGTCTGCACGGCCTGGCCGCGCAGCCGGCCTATTCACGCAGTTCGCGAGACGCGCAGTATTTCTTCGTCAACGGCCGCTTTGTGCGCGACAAGGTGCTCGCGCACGCGGTGCGCGAGGCCTACCATGACGTGCTGCATCACGACCGTCATTCGGCGTACGTGCTCTTCCTGGAACTCGACCCTGCGCTGGTGGACGCCAATGTGCATCCGACCAAGGTTGAGGTGCGCTTTCGCGATTCGCGCGGCGTGCATCAGTTTGTGTTTCATGCCCTGCAAAAAGCGCTGTCCGCCACGCGTGCCGGCTTGTCTGCCGGCCGCGAATCCGCACCGTGGTCCACTACTTTTCGCACAGATGGCGGTTTTTCCCGGCAACCAGGGTTCGATCTGACCACCAATGAACCGGTTTCTTTCTACGCCACGCTTTTCGGCGCAGCCGCAACGGCAACCGTCGCCGCGCCCGACCGCCCATTCGTTTCCGCGCCGCAGGACGAGGAACATCCGCTCGGTTTCGCGCTTGCGCAACTGTCCGGCATCTACGTCCTGGCCCAGAACCGGCACGGCCTGGTGGTCGTCGACATGCATGCCGCGCACGAGCGCATCGTCTACGAAAATCTCAAGAACGCACTCGAAGACGACGGCATCCCGACCCAGCAATTGTTGATCCCCGCGACCATGACCGCGAGCGCGCTGGAGGTGGCCACCGCCGCGGACAATCCTTCCACGCTTTCGCGCCTGGGTTTCGAACTGGCCGTCATCGCCCCGAATACGCTCGCCGTGCGTTGCGTACCGATGACCCTGGCGCAGGCCGACTCGGCACAACTCGCCCGCGACGTCCTGCGCGAAATCGCCGAGTTCGGCGGCAGCCGCGTTCTCGCCGAGCGCCAGAATGAGATGCTCTCCACCATGGCCTGCCACGCCGCCGTCAGGGCCAATCGCGCCCTGACCATCCCGGAAATGAACGCGCTGCTGCGCGAAATGGAAGCCACCGAGCGCTCCGGCCAATGCAACCACGGCCGGCCGACCTGGTTCCAGGTCACGATAGGCGAACTGGATCGCATGTTCATGCGGGGAAAATGATAGTGCTGGGTGCTGCGTGCTGCCCGACTTCGCTAGATTCCGCATGGGATACCGGCTTCGCCATAACCGGGTCTCGCCCACAGGTGCGGCAAAAATACGAGGCATGAGGAAACCCTCTCAGCACTCAGTACCCAGCACCCGGCACTCGCAGAATCGCCCCCCGGCGATCCAGCTCATGGGCCCCACCGCCAGCGGCAAATCCGGCGTGGCAATGCAGCTTACGCGGCGCCTGCCCGTCGAGATCGTCAGTGTGGATTCGGCGCTGGTGTACCGACACATGGACATCGGCACGGCAAAGCCCGACCTCGATTCCCGGCTCAAAGTGCGGCACCACCTGATCGACGTCATCGAACCCACGGAAAACTACTCCGCGGCGCAATTCCGCGTCGATGCGCTGGAAATCATGGCCGATATCGTCGAACGCGGCCGCGTTCCGCTGCTCACCGGCGGCACCATGCTCTATTTCAAGGCGCTGCGCGAAGGGCTATCGGAATTGCCGGCCGCCAACGAGGACACGCGCCTGGTGATCGACGCGATGGCCGCCGATGTGGGCTGGCCGGCGATTCACCGTGAACTGGAGCGCATCGACCCGGTCACTTCACAGCGGCTCGACCCGAACGATTCGCAGCGCATCCAGCGTGCGATGGAAATCTTCTATCTGACCGGCAAACCGATGTCGGAACTAATCGCGGCGGGCAAGCCGGTCGAGCTTCCTTACCGGCTCATATCCCTCGCCCTGGTTCCGGGCAAACGCGGCGTGCTGCATCAGCGCATAGCCGACCGCTTCGAATTCATGCTCGAACTGGGACTGATCAACGAGGTCCGCGAACTGCGGGAGGACTACGATCTCAAGCCCGACCTGCCGTCAATGCGTTGTGTCGGCTATCGCCAGGTATGGCAATACCTGGACGGGGAATATGGCTTGGGCGTATTGCGCGAGAAAGCTGTTGCCGCCACGCGGCAACTGGCAAAACGGCAACTGACGTGGCTGCGCGCCACCAGGGACGTCAGGCAATTCGACTGTCTCGCCGGGGACCTGCAGGAGCAGGTCGAGGCCTGGCTGGCGGAACAACTCGAACGGTAAAGACGGGAGCGTTATGCGCGCTCCCGGTCAATACAAAATCAGTTGCCAAGCGAATCCGCGCCCGCCTTGGCCACCTGGCCGTCCTCGGTGGATTTCACGCCGCTTACGCCGATGGCACCGACCAGTTGCCCGCCGGCCATGATCGGCAGTCCGCCTTCCAGGGGCAAGGCGCCGTGCAATGCGATCAACGCGTTGCGGCCCCCGGCGATCGCGTCTTCGAACACCTTGGTCGGACGCTTGAAAGCCTGGGCGGTACGCGCCTTCTGGATGGCCACCTCGATACTGCCGGTCTGCGTGCCATCGATACGTTGCAGATAGATGAGATTTCCGCCGTCATCGACCACCGCGATCACCACGTTCCAGTTGTTCTTCCTCGCCTCGGCCTCCGCGGCGGCAGCGACTTTTTTCGCCCCGTCGAGGGTCAGAACCTTCTTGTCCGCGAGCTGTGCGGATGCATGCAGGGACAGCAAACCGAACAATACGAAAATGCACAACGAAATCAATTTCCTTGCTGAAAACATGATTCCTCCTGAAGGGATGATTGTCTTTGGGCCGGGCTAATGGCCCGGCTGAACCTGGACCGGGGCCAAAACACCGCTGCCCGACCCTGCACGATACCTGCGCCGATCACGATAGCGCACCGCATCGGCAAATCCAAATTACTCGTCTGGAGTTTCGATCCGCTCGACGCGCGCTTGTGCCGCACCGCGGGCAAAAATCAAACGCACTCGCTCTGCCTCCGTAACCTGTTCCGCCGAGCGCACGATCTGGCCGTCCCGTCTCTCGACAATGCTGTAGCCGCGTTCAAGAACCGCCTGCGGATTGAGATGGGCCAGACCCGCCGTCACCTTCACGAGCCTGGCATCATGCTGCTCGAGCATTCGCGCCCCGCCATGCTGCAGGCGCAGGCGCAACTCCTGTTGCCTCGCAAGATGTGCATCGACATCGGGAAGAGCCGTCCGTAGACGCTGAATAAAGCCGGAAAGGCTCCATGACGCGGCATCGAGCGCATGCGTTGCCGCCGAGCGCAGCCGGAGGGCCAGTTGCCCGAGTTGGCGAAATTCCACGCCGATCCGCTCGCCCGGATCGACCAGGCGCTTTCCGAGGTAATCGAGAAGCTGCATGCGCGTATTGAGTGCCCGGTCGATATCCCGCGCCAATCGGACACCGAGGACTTTCAGACGAACCAATAACTCGGTGCGGTTCGGGCTCACCAGTTCCGCGGCCGCAGTCGGCGTGGGAGCGCGTGCATCGGCGACAAAATCGGCGATCGTGAAATCGGTTTCATGGCCTATGCCCGAAACCACGGGTACGGCGCAGTCGACGATTGCGCGCGCGACGATCTCCTCGTTGAAAGCCCACAAGTCTTCCATGCTGCCGCCGCCGCGGCACACGATCAGCACGTCCACTTCCATACGGGCCGAAGCTGTCCGGACAGCCTGCGCAATTTTTTCGCCCGCACCTTCGCCCTGAACCGGCGCAGGGTAAAGCACCACACGGATGCCCGGCATGCGGCGCGCCAGCGTCGTCAGCACGTCGCGCAGCGCGGCCGCTTTCGGCGAAGTCACCACGCCGACGGAGCGGGGAAATTCCGGAATCGGTTTCCTGCGCGAAGCATCGAACAATCCTTCCAGTTCGAGCTTGCGTTTCAATCGCTCGAACGCTTCGAACAGCGCGCCCAGACCGGAACGCCGCATGCCTTCGACCGTGAGCTGGAAATCGCCGCGCGCTTCGTAGAGTGTCGGCACCGCCCGCACTTCCACCTGCATGCCGTTCTCCGGCTTCCAGTCGATGAGCGCCGCCTTGTGCCGGAAATACACGCATCGAACCTGTGCGGTGGCATCTTTCAGCGAGAAATAACAGTGGCCGGAGGCGGCGCGCGTGAAGTTGGAGATCTCCCCGGCGACCCAAAGCAGCGGGAAGCCGGCCTCGATGAATTCCCGCGCCCGCCGGTTGAGTTCGGCGACCGAAATAATTGCCGTATTCGAATCATCGACATGCATGCGCATGCATTCTAGACCACACGCAGGCGTGACATCACGCGCATCTGGATGTCAGAGCGGCGAAATGATTCTGCATTTCTCTCTTGACAAAAGCCGTTGATGCGGACCTCTTCATCCACAGTCGTCACGAAATTGAAAGATCATCGCCCGGAAACCCGCATGACTGCAGGGGGCACGATTATAAGCTGTTGATTGTTGGTAATAAATCAGACGCGCATTTTTTAATCGCGAAACAAAAAACGCTTTCAAAAAACCGACTTACGGTGCCTTTGTAGAAACTGTGCACACAGTTATCCACAAAGATTGTGGACAATTTTTCAAGCTGAGATGCACGATCCCGATGCTTGTCAAGGGCGTTTTGCTTCTTATCTCTGCGCTTGCCGCGCTTATCGATGCGGTTTACAGTGGCGCGGTTTTTCAAATGCCCGGGAGTCGAGTTTGTTACACATCATCGAAGCGGCCGGATGGCCGATCTGGCCGTTAATCCTGTGCTCGATCATCACCCTCGGCATCATTGGTGAGCGCTTCTACAGTCTGCGCAAAGACTTTGTTGCGCCGCGCGACCTGCTGCCCAAGGTCGTGCAGGAATATCGCCAGAAGGGCGTTTCGTCCGAAATGCTTGGCCGGCTCGCGCAGACGGCGATGCTCGGAAGAATATTCGCAGCAGCGCTGAAGGAAGCCACCAGCTCGCGCGAAATCATGAAGGAGTCGATCGAAGAGGCCGGTCGCGCTGCCGCGCATGAACTCGACCGGTTTCTTACGACGCTGGGCACCATCGCCACCATGGCCCCCCTGCTCGGCCTGTTGGGAACGATCATAGGCATGATCGAAATTTTCGGCTCGCAGGGCCCGACCGGCATGGCGAATCCGGGCCAACTGGCGCACGGTATATCGATCGCGCTGTATAACGCCGCTTTCGGCATTATCGTAGCGGTACCCAGCCTGGTGTTTTATCGCCACTTCCGCGCACGCGCCGATTCACTGGTCGTGGAAATGGAAGTCCAGGCCGTCAAGCTGGTCGAGATCATTCACGGCCAGCGCCAGGCCTGACCGTCGGGCGAAGCATGAACTTTCGGCGCGGATCGTTCAGGGAAGAACCGGAAATCAACCTGGTTCCCTTCATCGACGTTCTCATCGTCATCGTGATATTTCTCGCGGTAACGACAACCTACTCGCGCTATTCCGAAATGCAGATCAACCTGCCGACGGCGGACGCGAGCAAACCGGTGGACCGTCCCGGCCAGATCAATGTCGGCGTGTCGGCAAGCGGACAGTACATGATCAATCGCGCCGCCGTGGCATTCACTACCCCGGAAGCCCTGGCCACCGAGCTCCAGCGAGCCGCCGGCAGCAACACCGATCCGGTCATCATCATCAACGCCGATGCCAACGCCACGCACCAATCGGTGATCAACGTAATGGAAGCGGCGCGGGTCGCTGGTTTCGGCAAGATAACGTTCACGACGCAACTGCAGCGCCGCTGAAACCCGCCTTCGCGGCGGGGTCGTCTGATCCATCGAACCGCCGTCCATCCTCGCGCGGTTCACGCTGAAAGGGGGCACGGCCTGGCTTTCGTCGATCGTCACTGGTATCGCCTCTCCTGGCTTTCCATCCTGCTCCTGCCGATCGCGGCGGCATTCGGTTGCGCCGTCGCATTGCGCCGTGCGCTCTATCGCGCGGGTATGCTCCCCTCATATCGCATGCCGGTTCCGGTGATCATCGTTGGCAACATCACCGCGGGCGGCACCGGCAAAACGCCACTGGTGTTGTGGCTGTGCGATTTTCTCAGGGGGCAGGGCTACGCGCCCGGCATCGTCAGTCGCGGTTATGGTGGTCGCGGTCGAACAATGGCGGTAAACAAGAATTCGACGCCCGATACCGCGGGGGATGAACCGGTATTGCTGGCGCAACGCAGCCGCTGCCCGGTATGGATCGGGCGCGATCGCGTCGCCGCGGTCCGGGCGCTGCTTGCCGCGAACCCCGGCTGCAACGTCATCGTGAGCGACGACGGACTGCAGCACTACCGCCTGAAACGCGATATTGAAATTGCGCTGATCGACGGCCAGCGCGGCACCGGCAACGGCCTGCCACTGCCAGCCGGACCTCTGCGGGAAAGCACCGGCCGCCTGTCCGCTGTCGACGCAGTCGTCGTAACCGGCCACTCGGCCTCGCCGGCCGCAAACGCGAGGACTTTTGCAATGGCGCTCGAGGGCCGGGAATTTCGCAACCTGCGCAATCCCGCTTTGCATCAGGACGCCGGCGCATTTCACGGCAAGTGCGTGCACGCCATCGCCGGCATCGGCAACCCGGCGCGCTTTTTCGATCATCTGCAAAGGCTGGGCCTGAACTTTACTACCCACGCGTTTCCCGACCATCATGCGTACACCCAGGCGGACCTGGAGTTCGGGAACGCCGATGCGATCATCATGACCGAGAAGGATGCGATAAAATGCCTGCCATTCGCACGCGAAGACCACTGGTTATTGCCAGTGGTCGCGAGCGTCGATATGGCACTCGGCAGGCTCATCCTCGAAAAAATGAAAACCCGGCATGGATCCTAAACTGCTCGATATCCTGGTGTGCCCGTCGTGCAAAGGGCCGCTGCTTTTCAGAAAAGCCGAAAAGGAGCTGATCTGCAAGGCTTGCCGGCTCGCCTATCCGATCCGCGACGACATTCCCGTAATGCTGGAAGACGAAGCGCGCAAACTTCCTCCGGAGGAGGAAGTTTGAGGGGTCGCGGGACTGAGGATTTAGGACTCGGTAAACTGCGTTCGCTGTTTCACTCAGTCCTGCGTCCTTAGTCCCGAGTCCGATGGTTCCCTTTGTCGTCGTCATTCCCGCCCGCTACGCATCGGCACGCCTGCCCGGCAAACCGCTCGCGGATATCGCCGGCAAGCCGATGGTGGTTCATGTCGCCGATCGTGCGCGCGAGTCCGGTGCGCGGGATGTCATCGTCGCCACCGACGACCGCAGAATCCAGGAAGCGGTCGCGGAATACGGGCACACGGCCATGATGACGCGCGCTGATCACGCCTCAGGCACCGATCGCATTGCCGAAATCGCAATCGCCCGTGCCTGGCCGGACGACCTCATCGTTGTAAATGTCCAGGGGGACGAACCGCGAATCCCGGCGCAACTGATCCGCGCGGTGGCGGAGCAACTGCTCGACCATCGCGATGCGGCCATCGCCACGGCTTGCCATCGCATCCATTCGGCCGCCGAGATGTTCGATCCGAACGCGGTAAAAGTCGTCCTCGACAGGCAGGGCTACGCGGCTTATTTTTCACGGGCGCCGATTCCTTACGCGCGCGATGCTTTCAGGGCTAACACCTCGCACTTGCCGGAGGGACTGCCCGTCTATCGGCATCTCGGCCTGTACGCGTACCGCTGCAGCTTTCTGAAGACTTATTCGACTCTGGCGCCCGCCGCCCTGGAGCAGTTCGAATCCCTGGAGCAATTGCGCGCGCTTTGGCACGGGTACCGCATCAGCGTCGCCGTGACCGAACAGGCGCCGGACCCGGGCGTGGACACGCCCGAGGATCTGGAGAAAATGCGCCGGGCATTCTCGGCTGGCAGGCGATCACCCGTATAATCCGCGCTTGCAGGCAGCTTTACAGCAGGCCGCGATTCAAGACAGCTCGTAAGTCCCGCCGGTTCGGGACGTCAACTACAAGGTCAGGAGAGAAATGCGACTCATCCTTCTCGGCGCGCCCGGCGCCGGCAAAGGCACGCAGGCCGCCTTCATCATTGGAAAATTCGGCATTCCCCAGATTTCCACGGGCGACATGCTGCGCGCCGCCATCAAAGCCGGCGCACCGCTCGGCCTCGCGGCAAAACAATTCATGGATGCCGGCGCGCTGGTGCCCGATGACGTGATTATCGGCCTGGTGAAAGAGCGCATTAAACAGCCGGATGCGGCAAAAGGCTTCCTGTTCGATGGTTTTCCCCGCACCATTCCGCAGGCCGATGCAATGACGGGTGCCGGCGTCATGCTCGACTACGTGGTCGAAATCGACGTGGACGACGCTGAAATCGTCAAGCGCTTGTCGGGACGGCGCGTCCATCCGGCCTCGGGACGAACCTATCACCTGATATTCAATCCGCCCAAGGTCGCGGGCAAGGACGACATAACCGGAGAAGCGCTGGTGCAGCGCGCCGACGACACGGAAGACACGGTCACAAGGCGCCTCGAGGTCTACCATTCGCAGACCAAGCCGCTCATTGCCTACTATTCCAATTGGGCGAAAAGCGGCGTCCCCGGCACACCGAAGTACGTGAAGGTCGCGGGCGTCGGCTCGATGGAAACGATCCGCGACCGCATCTTCGCCGCACTTAAGTAAAAACTGGAACCACGGAGGACACGGAGGACACGGAGGAAAAC
>DATFUO010000096.1:0-9664 GCA_035260785.1 Burkholderiales bacterium | reverse complement strand
CGTGAACGGCGAGAACGTAAATACGCGACGCCAGTATTCGGTCACGTCGTCCATCATCATATCGAGCCAGCCGAGTTTCACGGCGGGCGAACTCAGTCCCGGTGTCAGCAGCACATCCCATTGCGCATGGAATGCGGCCATCTGCCGCCCGAGACGATGCGCCGTTTGCGTGGCGCGAACGTAGTCGGGCGCGCTGATGTTTTCGCCCATTTTCGCGGTCAACCAGGTGATGCGCTCCACCTCGTCCTCGCGCGCCGGCCGTCCGGCCGTAGGATGGCTGGCGAGATTCACGACGGTATTTGCCGAAGCCAGCGTGAGAAAGGTCGGCACAACCGCAGCCCGATCGATCTCCGGGTCGCGCTCCTCGACGTGGTGGCCAAGATCGGCGCAGAGCTTTACGGTCTGGGCGAGCAGTAGCAGGCATTCCGGATCAACTTTGGCGCCGTTCGGCGCCGCGGCGGTCCACGCGATTTTCAACCTGCCCGGATTCGCGCCCGCTTCCTTCAGGTAAGGCCCTGTGGGTGAAGGCGCAACGTAAGGATCTCCCGGACCTGCTCCGCGTGTCGCGTCGAGCAACGCCGCGCTGTCGCGGATGCTGAGCGTAACCGCGTGCTCAGTCGACACACCGCCCAGGCCTTCGCCGGAGAAGGGCGCAAAAGTATTGCGGCTGCGCGTCGGCTTCAGACCGACCAGCCCGCAACAGGCCGCCGGCGCGCGGATCGAGCCGAACCCGTCGGAAGCATGCGCCATCGGCAGCATGCGCGCGCCGACGGCGGCCGCGGCGCCGCCGCTCGAGCCGCCCGAGATGTGCGCGAAATTCCACGGATTGCGCGTCGGGCCGTGCAGTTGCGGTTCGCAGGTCAGGGAAAGTCCAAGCTCGCAGGTGTTCGTGCGGCCGAAAATGACGAGTCCCGCGCGCTTGAGCCGTTTCACATGCTCGCTGTCGGCAGCCGATGGCGCGGTATCCGCAAAGAACCGCGAGCCCCGCGTCATGCGCACACCGGCGACCGGCGACGTGAGATCCTTCATGAGGAAAGGCACGCCGCGGAACGGTCCGTCAGGCAACCCGTCGGCGATCGCTTTCCTGCCGTAATCGTAGAGCCGCATGGTCACGGCGTTGACCGCCGGGTTGCGCGCTTCGACGCGCTCGATTGCCGCCTCGAGGAGTTCGTCCGGCATCACTTCCTTGCGCCGGACCAGATCGGCCAGTCCCAACGCGTCGTATTGTTCGTATTCTGCGAATCCGCCCATATTCCTGCCTCCGGAAAGAAAGGTTAAAGGGGAATGGGAAAAGAGGAAAGACAAAAGCGCGGATCGGGGTTCTTGTCCTTGGTCACGGCAGGCCCCATTTCAACCGGACTTCCCCGAAACCTCGGGGACAACCGACCGCGCCCGAAAAGCGGGCCTTCATGCTCCGAATCCTTGCACTTGTTGTCCTGCTGCATCTCTATATGGGATGGCGCCTGCTTCCCGACCTGCCCTTTGGTGCGGGTGGCATCGTTGCAACTGTTTTGTTGCTGGTCTTATCGGCTGGCGTCATGCCGTTCGGCGGGATGGCGCGCCGGAAAAAGCACAGTCCGTTGTCGGATCACCTGTCCGGGGCGGGATTCGTGGCGATGGGATTCTTCTCGTCGCTGCTTGTCCTCACGCTGCTACGCGATGGGGTTCTGCTTGCGGGCTTCGCCGCGAGCGGGTGGCTGATCGACATGGCATCGCTGCAGGAATTGCGCGGGTGGAGTGCGGCCGCGGTTCCCATTCTCGCCGTGTTCATCACCTTCGTCGGTTTCATCAATGCACGGCGCCGCGCCGCGGTTCGAAATGTCGACATTCCCATTGCTGGGCTGCCGGCACGGCTGCATGGATTCAGCATCGCCCAGATCAGCGATGTCCATGTCGGCGCGACGATCAAGCATGGCTACGTAAGCAAGATCGTCGATGCTGTTAACGCCCTCGACGCGGACATGATCGCGGTCACGGGCGACCTGGTGGATGGAAGCGTAATACGGCTTTCTTCGCACACTGCGCCGCTCGGCCGGCTCAGCGCGCGGCATGGTGCTTTTTTCGTCACCGGAAACCACGAGTATTACTCGGGAGCGAACGCTTGGGTGGCCGAACTGCGCCGTCTGGGCCTTTGCGTGCTCCTCAACGAGCACATTGTGCTCGAACACGACGGCGAAGCGATTGTGGTCGCGGGCGTAACCGACTACAGCGCACATCATTTCGATCCCGCGCATCGCAGCGATCCCGCCGCGGCCATCGCAGGTGCGCCGCCTCGGGCGGGTGTCAAGGTTCTGCTCGCGCACCAGCCACAATCCGCTTTCGCCGCGGCGAAGGCCGGCTTCGACCTGCAACTCTCCGGACACACGCACGGCGGTCAGTTCTTTCCGTGGAATCTTGTAGTGAAGTTGTTGCAGCCGTTTGCCGCGGGCTTGCATCGCCTCGACAATCTCTGGGTCTACGTCAGCCGCGGCACGGGCTATTGGGGTCCGCCGAAGCGTTTCGGCGCACCGTCGGAAATTACTCACATCCGTCTCGTGCCTGCCTCCGCCTGGGCGGAAGCAGGGTGAAAGGTCAAGGGGTAAAGGGAAAAGTAACGGCACAGATGCGCTGCATCTCCCCTCCATAATGGGCCCCGCGTGATTACGCTTTCGGGCTTTTCACCTTCTACTTTTACCTTTCCCCTGGCTGAACGAAGGTCAGCCCTCGAGCTTCGCGTCCATCGTGATCTTGGCCTTCAGCAGCTTCGACACCGGGCAGCCGGCCTTGGCCTTGTTCGCAATCTCCAGAAACTGCGCGTTGCTTGCACCCGGAATTTTCGCCGTCACAGTCAGGTGGCTCGCCGTAATCTCGAAGCCGTCGCCGACCTTGTCGAGGGAGACGTCGGCATGCGTCTCGATTTTCTCCGGGGTCAGGCCCGCCATGCCGAGCATCAGGGAAAACGCCATCGAAAAACAGCCGGCATGCGCGGCGCCGATCAGCTCTTCCGGGTTGGTGCCTTTGCCGCCTTCGAAGCGCGACTTGAAACCATAGGGCGCTTCCCTGAGCACGCCGGTCTCGGTGGAAATCGTGCCGCCGCCTTCCTTGATACTGCCTTTCCAGACTGCCCATGCCTTCTTGACCATGATTGCTCCTTTACCGTGATGAAAGTTGAACCGGATGACGACAAAATGATAGAGGATTGCGCAGCGCGCCTGTAGTTCCCAGCGCAGGGGCGCCTGTTGTCCGGACGAAAGATCGCGGCCTATTTCTCGAGCTCGAGCGCCTGCTTGTAGCGCAGACGCGCCGCTTCCTCCTTTACCACATCGTCGATTTCGCGGATGACGCTGTTTACGTCGACGGGGACTTCGCTGCGCACAAAGCAACCGGTGAGCACCACATCGGGCTGAAGTGCGCCGCTTTGATAAATCGACCAGATTTCCTTGCCATAGTCGGTGGTTCGCAGTTCCGGGGCGAAGCGGCCGAAGTAGGCGGTCAGGTTGTCGACATCGCGCTCGAGCAGGACTTCGGCGCTGTTGTTGCCGGCGGCATCGACGGCCTGCGGCAGATCGATGATGACCGGCCCGTCGGCTCCGACGAGCACGTTGTATTCGGACAGATCACCATGGACGACACCGGCGCAAAGCATGCGCACGACCTGCATGATCAGCGTGCGGTGGTATTCGCGCGCCTGCTCCGGCGTCAGCGTCATGTCGTTGAGTCTCGGCGCGGCATTGCCGTTCTCGTCCTGGACCAGCTCCATCAGCAGCACGCCATCGAGAAAATTATACGGCCGGGGAACGCGCACGCCGGCGGCGCAAAGACGATTCAGTGCGTCGACCTCGGCGTGCTGCCAGGCCTCCTCCTGCTCCTTGCGCCCGTAACGGGAGCCCTTCTGCATGGCGCGGGCGCGGCGGCTATTCTTGACCTTGCGGCCCTCGGTGTACTGAACGGCCTGGCGGAAGCTGCGCTTGTTGGCCTCCTTGTACACTTTCGCGCAGCGGATCTCGTCCGCGCAGCGCACGACGTAGACCACTGCCTCCTTGCCGCTCATGAGCTGGCCGATCACCTCGTCGACAAGACCTTCTTCCACGAGCGGCTGGATTCTTTTGGGGGTTTTGATGGGCGCCTTTCCGCGCTGCCTGGGCGTTCAACGACGTGGATGTCTGACGAAACCGCCGAAGTTTAGTTCAAATACCAAACAACCGGCGGATTGCCGTGCGGCCAGCGCGGACAAGAAACAGCCACTGCGCTAAGGTTTTGATGCAGGACGGGGCGCTTGAAGTTCACTATCGTTTTGCTACACTGGCGTCTGGCAACTTTGAAAGGAGGTGATCCCGTGAGAGAAAACCAAGGCAACACTGGTCTGTCGCACGCTGGAACTGGATCAACCACAAGGTTCAGGAGTCTGGCTGGCAACTAGGCCGGAATGCCTCGCAGGAAAAAGGCCCCGTCCGCTTTCGCGGACGGGGCCTTTCATTTTCGGGCATCCCGCAACGCAACGGTCGTGCGCATGGCAATGAGCAGCGGAATGGCGAACGCGTAGTAGAGGTCCGAAGTCTTCCACCCGCCGGCGACCAGCAGCTTGGGCGTCCAGCTCAGAACGAAATAGGAAGCGAACAGCAGCAGCGAGAACGAGTTCCAGATCAGGAGCGTCGAGCGCGCCAGGCCGCCGGAAAACAGATTGCAAAAGCGGGCGGCGAACATGGCGCACGCCGGGCAAGGCTGGCAAAATAGGGCTCGCGAGTCGGCGCAAACATGGGACCTTGCCTCGGCAAGGCAACATTGGACAATCCGTTCAAAAATAAACATGGACACCTATCCGCAGGACATCTACACCGAGCCGGCCAACCAGGACGGCGATACTTTGAAAAATCTCGGCCCGCTGACCGGCATGGCGGGCATCTGGACCGGAGAACGCGGCCTGGACGTCAAGCCCAAGGCCGACGGGCCGAGAAAGCAGGCCTTCGTCGAGCGCGTCGAGCTGCAGCCGATCGATCCGGTCACCAACGGGCCGCAGTTGTTCTACGGCCTGCGCTACCACACCTATATCGTGAAGCCCGGTCTGACCAAGCTCTACCACGATCAGGTGGGATACTGGCTTTGGGAGCCGGCCACCGGCACGGTGATCCAGTCGCTCGCGATTCCGCGCGGCCAGATCGCCATGGCGGTGGGAAAGGCCGGAGCGGATGCGAAAAGTTTCGAACTGGTCGCAACCCGCGGAACGGAAACCTACGGCATCTGCTCGAACCCGTTTCTCGAACATGCGTTCAAAACAATCGAATACCGCATCAAGGTCGACATCAACGCCGACGGCTCCTGGTCTTACGATGAAGATACCGTGCTGATGATCCGCGGCCAGACCGAGCCCTTCCACCATACGGATCGCAATACGCTGACCAGGATCGGTGACCCCACGCCCAATCCGCTCGCCCCGCGCTAGCGAGCGAGCAGGAGACGATGAAGAAGTGGACCGCACCGATGTAGTTTAATGACGCGACGACAATAATTCGGGAGGACGCCCATGGTTGTTTACCCTGTTACCGAAAATTTCGGTGCCGAGATCGGCGATGTCGACCTGTCGAAGCCGCTGTCGGACGAACTCCGCGCCGAATTGGAAGCGGCGTTCAATCGCTACTCAGTCCTGGTCTTCCCTGACCAGCATTTATCGACCGACCAGCATCTCGATTTCGCGCGCAATTTCGGTCCGCTGGAAACCACCATCCATGCTGCGCGCAGCGACGCGAAACTGCGCGTCCGTGCGGAAATCGCGGATGTGTCGAACCTGGATCCGGGCGAGGCGATCTGGGGCGAGCAAAGCCGCAAGCGCATGTTCGAAATGGGCAATCGCATGTGGCATACGGACAGTTCGTTTCGCAGCGTGCCCGCAAAAGCCTCGCTGCTGTATTCGCGCAGCATTCCGCCGGTCGGCGGCCAGACCGAATTCGCCGACATGCGGGCCGCTTACGATGCGCTGTCAGAGGACCTGAAACAACGCCTGCGCGGTCTGGTTGCCGAGCACGCCATCATGTACTCGCGCAAGAAGCTGGGCTTTACCGACTTCTCGGACGAGGAGAACCAGACGCTGCCGCCAGTGCCCCAGGTCCTGCTGCGCCGGCATGCCGGGTCAGGGCGCATGGGGCTGTACCTTGCTTCCCACGCCGGACGGATCTTCGGCATGCCGGAAGACATGGGCCGGGCCCTGCTGCGAGAACTCATCGAGCACGCGACGCAGCGCCAGTTCGTCTACACGCATCGCTGGCGCGTGCACGATCTGGTGATGTGGGACAACCGCTGCACCATGCATCGCGGCAAGGGGTACGACGATTTGCGCTGGCCGCGCGACATGCAGCGCGCCACGGTGTCGGACGTTGGGCCGACGTGCGAGCAGGAAGGCATCGCGGTTCCGGCTGCGGCGTAGTTCCTTTGCGCAATCAGTTCAGGTCCTGATGCGCGCGAGTGCCGTTCGCAGGGTATCCGCGCTGCGTTCCAGACCTTTTTTCTCTTCCTGCGACATTTCGGGCTCGAATATCCGGCTTACGCCATTGCGCCCGAGTACGCTTGGCAGGGAAAGCGTGACGCCATACTTCGACTGGAACGAGCCGATGGGTATCACCGCCCGCTCGTCGCGCAGGATGGCATCGGCAATGCGCGCGGCGGCGACGCCAATGCCCAGCTGGCTGGCGCCGATGCCTTCGATGATCGTGATGTTGGCGTAACGGACTTCCCGCTCCACCTGGCGGCGAAGTTCTTCGTCGGAAACGCCGCCCGCATCCAAAGCGCATTGGATCGGCATGCCGGCAACGCGGGCCGAAGACCAGAGGAAGACCTGCGAGGTCCCGTGCTCACCCAGAACCTGGGCGGCCACGTCGATCGGGTTCACCTTCAGACGCCGGGCGAGGTGGAAACGGAATCGCAGCGAATCGAGGAAAGTGCCGGTGCTCAGCACGCGTTCATGGCCTGCGACCAGCCGAGCCAGATCGGCCAGTGGGTCGGGCGGATCGGTCACGACAAGCAACAATGCCTCCGGTGCTGCCGCAACAACCTTCGCAACGATGTCCCGGTACAAAGTCGCGTTGGTGTCGAGCAGTCGCAGCCGGCCGGCGGGATCGCCGCGGTCGGTAGCACCGCCCGTTTTCTCGTTGATACCCGCGGTAATCATGACCAGCGCCGCGCCTGCCAGGTCGGCAAATCGCCCCGCGCGCAATTCGACCGGCGGCGTCAGAATTGCGCCATATTGAAGATCCGTGACCAGCCCCTTGGCACGGTCGTGATTCCGGTTTACGACGACGATTTCGCGCGCGGCGCCACGCATTACCAGCGAATGCAGGCAGGCGCCACCGACAGCGCCTGCGCCGACAATGCCGACTTTCACGATTTGGACTCCATTGCAAGCATGGGATCATTATAAGGAACCCGTGGCCGGCGACCTTTCCTGCAGACTCGATAAGAGCCCATTGCCCAATCGCACAGGACAACCTCTTTCGTATTGGCCGCATCGCCGCCAGGCCGGCACTACAAGAGAAAGCGAAGGCTCGGGGCGGCCCGAACGGGCTTGCGCTAAAGCTTCGGGATGCGCAGCGTCTTGCTGATCATCAATGTACCGGACAGCACGAACAGCAAGGCCAGCGGGTGCAGGTCGCCCGGGCCGAGCGACCACACGCCCCAGTAGATCTCCTCACCCAGGCGATGCTCCCAGGCGGCGATAGCCAGCACACCGGTCAGGATCACGCTGGTGGGAATCGGCGTACCCTCGAAATAGGCTACCTTGTCGGCACCTTCGGAGAGTTCTTCGGCGGTCACGTTGTAGCGGGCAAGGCGGCTCACACCGCAGCAGACGAAATAAATCAGCGCGATCCAGTCCCATGCGCCCCGCAGACCGGCTGCGAATCCGAGCGCCGCAGGCGCGACGCCGAACGAAATGACGTCCGCCAGCGAATCCAGTTCGCGCCCGAGCGCCGAATGCGTGTGACGCCAGCGGGCTACGCGGCCATCGAGGACATCGAATACGAAGGCCGCGGGCGCGAGCGCCGCGGCTATCAGGAAATGCGCCAGCGACTGGCTGCCGACATAGACCATGGCGCAGAATATCCCGGCCACGCCGCAGGTTGCATTGGCCAGCGTGAACAGATCGGCCAGGTGCATTCCGCGGATCATCGAGAAATGTTTGCGCGCCCCGCTTGGGTCGGGTTTCATTTCGATAGTCTAGTCCAGCGCGGTGGGCGCCGTACTTTGACATCGGAACGCGCATCGAGTGCCCGCAATGGAGAAGACTGAGCACTGGGCCTCGTTAAATCAGCAAGGTCCCACCCTGCACTCCAGGTCGAGAGCACTGAGTCCTGAGTCCCTCATTTTCACGCCGGGCGAAAAAGAAACGAGCCTTGAATCCGTCGCATCGCCTTGAATCCGTCGCATCGACAGTTCAAGGCCCGCGTGCACCTGATTGCAACCGTGAATCAGCCCGTGATCACCACTCTGCGAACCGGGTCTCGGGGATTACGAACGTCCGAGTACGTTGTTGACGTCTGCATTTCCGGTACCGATTGCAATGGCGGTAGGACCGGCTTGCGTATTCGGCCCGACGGGGACCGCTTCATCGGGACGGCTTACCACGGGGCCGGCGATCTTGACGTTCGGCACACCTGCACGGCCGTAGACGTTGGCCACGTTGTCGATCTGGGTAATGTGCACACCGGTTTCGGCGAAGGCGCCGGTCGCGGTTGCCGCGAGCGCCGCGGCAAGAGCCAGGTAAGTAACTTTCATTTTTAATATCCTTTCATTGTTCGCATGTTTTTCCATTAAATTGCCGCACAATACGCTGCGCAACAAGTTCGGCGGCACGGGGACGGCAAACTCTTTTACTTCGCCCCTGGAATGCAGAATAGGCGCCGCCAGTGTTTTTCTATTGAATGCCCTTGCCGAATATTTGGACGTTCTTATCGTTGCAGGCCTCAGTTTGGATGCGACCGCGAGGTTTGATTCATTGGTTGGAACGAAGATGCCCAATGTCGAAAGATTGCGTTGCGAGCCCGATTACGGCACAAAAAGAAAATGCGCAAAGTGATCAGACGTGATGCATTGAAAGCGCTGGGCGCCGCAACGATTGCGGCAAGTGGCGCAACCTCGCTTGGCTGGACAATCGCGGGGGCGGCTGATTTGCGATATGTCCCCGAAACGGGTGCCTCGCTCAGGGTGCTGCGATGGAAGCGGTTCGTTCAGGGCGACGAAGATTTGTGGGCGGCGAATACCCGGAAGTTCACCGAAGAGACCGGCGTTTCGGTCCAGGTCGAGAGCGTCAACGGCGAAGACCTCCGACCCAAAGGTGCGATGGCGGCAAATGTCGGAGCCGGTCCCGATATCCTGATCGGTCCGTCGGACATGCCGCAACTGTATCCGGATCGCTGTGTCGATCTGACGGAGGTGGCGAACTACCTCGGGAATAAATACGGCGGATGGTACGACGCCTGCCAACGCTACAGCATGCGCGATGGCCGCTGGATTTCCCTGCCGGTCGCGGTCATCGCCTACTGCATCGTTTATCGGGAAGGCCTGATCAGGGAGGCGGGCTACTCCGCGATTCCGCGCGACCTGGCGGGCTTTCTGAAACTCTGCCAGGCGCTGAAGGCACGCAGCACGCCGGCCGGCTTCGCACTCGGCAATTCCGCCGGCGATACGACCTGGTGCAGCT
>DATFUO010000095.1:0-7452 GCA_035260785.1 Burkholderiales bacterium | reverse complement strand
GGCTCGCTGATCGGCCGGCCGAAGAGCGCCACGTATCGCACCGCCGACGTGGTGGGCCTGGATACGCTTGCGCACGTCGTCAACACAATGAAGGAGACGTTGCCGGACGATCCGTGGCACAAGTATTACGAGGCGCCGGACTGGTTCAAACGACTTGTCGAACAGAAAGCGCTCGGCCAGAAATCAGGACGCGGCGTCTACCGCAAACAGGGCAGGGAAATCCAGGTCCTCGACCTGGCGACGAATGACTACCGGGTTTCCGCCGGCGCGGCCGATGAATCGGTCGCCGCCCTCCTGAAAAACAGGAACGTCGCGGAGCGTTTCGCACAATTGCGCGCGAGCCCGCACCCGCAGGCCCAATTCATGTGGGCGGCATTTCGCGACATGCTGCACTACTGCGCAGTGCACCTGGAGTCTGTCGCCGACAATGCGCGCGACCTGGATTTTGCGATTCGTTGGGGTTTCGGTTGGAACCAGGGGCCATTCGAAATCTGGCAGGCAGCCGGCTGGCAGCAGATGGCCAAATGGATCGCCGACGACATTGCCGCAGGCAAGACCATGGCCCCGGTGCCTTTGCCGGCCTGGGTGACCGAAGCGGGGCGCGACGGGGTGCACAAGGCGCAGGGGTCGTGGAGCGTAAGCGAGCGCAGCTATAAACCGCGCTCGAGTTTGCCGATTTACCGCCGCCAACCTTTTCCGGACCGGCTCATCAGCGAGTCGGCGGTTTACGGCGCGACCGTGTTCGAAACCGACGCCGTGCGCATGTGGAGTAGCGGCGACGATATCGGCATCATCAGCTTCAAGACGAAGATGCATGCCATTGGCGAGGACGTACTCGACGGGGTCATGCAGGCCATCGACGAGTCCGAACGCAATTTCAAGGGACTGATCCTCTGGCAGACCGAGCCGCCGTTTTCGGTCGGCGCCAATCTGTCCGGCGGGGGAGGACGAAAGAGCGAACAGAAGCCGACTGCGCTTGCATCGATGATGAAGAAGTTCAAGCGTGAAGCGGAGTCGGCCCTCCTCAAGGCGGCATTCAAACTCAACGTCGCCGATTCGCTGATGGCCGGACGCCTGGAGAAAGTGGAGCAGGTGGTCGAGCAGTTCCAGGCCACTTCGCAGGCGCTGCGCTATTCGATGATACCAACGGTGGCCGCGGTCGACGGCATGGCCCTGGGCGGTGGTTGCGAGTTCACCATGCATTGCGATCGTGCGGTGGCCTCGCTGGAAAGCTACATCGGTCTGGTCGAAGCCGGAGTCGGTCTGCTGCCGGCCGGCGGCGGCTGCAAGGAGTTCGCGATGCGCGCCGCGGCCGAGGCCAAAGGCGGCGATGCGTTTGCATTCCTGAAGAACTATTTCCAGAATGTGGCAACCGCGCAGGTGGGCAAGAGCGCGGAGCATTCGCGCGAACTGGGTTTTCTGCGTCCCAGCGACCGCATCGTCATGAACCGGTTCGAACTGTTGTATGCGGCGAAAGCGGAACTTCATGCAATGGCCGAGGCCGGCTACCGCCCGCCGCTGCGGGCGCGCAACATCCCCGCCGCGGGGCGCAGCGCGATCGCCACGTTCAAGATGGCCATGGCCAACATGCTCGCCGGCGGCTACATCTCCGAGCACGATTACCTGATCGGCAGCAAAGTGGCCTACGTGATGTGCGGCGGCGACGTCGAGCCCGGCACGCCGCTGACGGAAGACTGGTATCTCGATCTCGAGCGCCAGGCGTTCATGGAACTCATCGCCACCGAAAAGACGCAGGCCCGCATCGAGCAGATGCTCAAGACCGGTAAACCGCTCAGAAACTGAATTGGAACCACGGAGGACACGGAGAGCACGGAGGAAAAACAGAAACGAGAAATAGCGATAGGGTTAAATGCGTGATGACTGTTTGCGCACGTATTCGGCAACTTGTTGAATGTGACCAGTCGTCCGCCAGCGAAACACATTGGCCCGGTTCCTGTTCTTCTCTTGTTCTTCCTCCGTGCTCTCCGTGTCCTCCGTGGTTCAAGATTGAAGGAGATTGAAACATGGCCAAACAAATACAGGACGCCTACATCGTCGCCGCGACGCGGACGCCGGTCGGCAAGGCGCCGCGCGGGATGCTGAAGCATGCGCGTCCCGACGACATGCTCGCGCATGTATTGAAGAGCGCGCTGGCGCAGGTGCCGGGGCTGGATCCGTCGGTCATCGACGATGTCGTTGTGGGTTGCGCGATGCCGGAAGCCGAGCAGGGCATAAACGTGGCGCGCATCGGTCTGTTATTGGCCGGAATTCCGAACACCGTGCCGGGCGTGACGCTGAACCGGTTTTGCTCGTCCGGGCTGCAGGCGGTTGCCAACGCCGCGGATCGGATCCGCCTGGGCGAAGCCGACGTCATGATCGGTGCCGGCACCGAGAGCATGAGCATGATCCCGATGGGCGGCAACAAGATCGTCGCCAATGAGCAATTTTTCACCAAGGATGAAAACATCGGCATCGCCTACGGCATGGGCATCACCGCTGAAAAAGTGGCCGGGCAATGGAAGGTGAGCCGGGAAGCGCAGGACGAATTCGCGACCGAATCGCATTGTCGCGCGCTGGCGGCGATCGAGAAGGGCGAGTTCAAGCAGGAGATCACGCCTTACACCCTCAACGAACACGTGCCCGACTTCGAGCACCATCAGGTCGTCACCCGCAGCAAGGTCGTCGCTGTCGATGAAGGCCCGCGTGCCGGCACGACCCGCGAGGTGCTCGCCAAGCTGCGTCCGGCCTTTGCGGCAAACGGATCGGTGACGGCCGGCAACAGTTCGCAGACTTCGGACGGCGCGGGAGCGGTCATCCTGGCGAGCGAAGCGGCGTTGAAGCGCTTCAATTTGCAGCCGCTCGGACGCTTTCTCGGTTTCGCGGTGGCCGGCGTGCCGCCGGAAATCATGGGCATCGGCCCCAAATTCGCGATACCCAAGGTGCTCAGGCAGGCCGGTCTGAAACTCGACGACCTCGATTGGATCGAACTGAACGAGGCTTTCGCCGCCCAGAGCCTCGCGGTAATCGGCGATCTCGGGCTGGATCGCAGCAAGGTCAATCCGCTCGGCGGCGCGATCGCGCTCGGCCATCCGCTGGGCGCGACCGGAGCGATCCGTACGGCGACCCTGCTGCACGGTTTGCGCCGGCGCGGCCAGAAGTACGGCATGGTCACGATGTGCATCGGTACCGGGATGGGCGCAGCGGGCGTATTCGAGTCGCTGAGATGAGTTCCGCCGGGCCGTGGCGGACGGTGCAGCCGCGAGAATCGCTGCGCATCTGGTTGCACCGGCTGGGCTTCAACTTTTTCCCCGCCTTTCGCGCGACCGGCGCGCGCGTCATCTACATCTCCGAAGACAGGCGCAAATTGCGCATCAAACTGCCGCTCAATTTGCGCACCCGGAATATCCACGGCACCCTGTTCGGCGGCGCGATGTATGCGGCGACCGATCCGCTGTACGCGATTCTGGTCAAGGTCGCCCTCGGCCCCGGATTCATCATCTGGGACAAGGCCGGGGCGATCCGCTATAAAAAGCCGGGCCGTTCGACGCTTTACGCAGAGTGCAGCCTGAGCGACGCGCAGGTGGCCTCGATCAAGAAGCGTCTCGCATTGGAGCCCTCCGTCGATCTGAACTACGAGATCGAACTCATGGACGAACGCGGCGTGGTGCATGCCGTGGTGCAGAAGACGATTTATGCCGCCAGAAAAGAAGTATACAAACTGCGGCAGCAGGCCGCGCAACGCTGAATGCGAGCCCGGCTTGAACCGGACGGCGATCGAGAGCACGTTGCGCCGCCCGCGGTCCCGCGAGTGAACAAATCCAATGCAAACGGAAGGAGAACGAAATGGATGCAATGAAAATCCTGATTGTCGCGGCGGGACTGATGGTTGTGTCGGGTCTCGCTGCGGCCGCCGGCTCGCCCGTCGGCACCTGGCGCAGCATCGACGACAAGACCAAGCAGGAGCGGTCGATCATCAGGATTACCGAGGATAACGATGAACTCAAGGGCGTGGTGGAGAAGGTCTTCGACCAGCCGGGCGACGATCCCGACCACCTGTGCAAGGAATGCAAGGGCGAACGCAAGGACAAGCCGGTCATCGGCATGACGATCCTGTGGGGATTGAAGAAGGACGGCGATGTCTGGGCCGGCGGTGAAATCCTCGATCCCAAGAACGGCAAGACCTATCGCTGCAAGATGACGCTCTCCGAGGATGGGCAAAGCCTCAACGTGCGCGGCTTCATCGGCATCTCGCTGATCGGACGCACGCAGATCTGGTACAGAGAATAGTCCCCCTCTCCCCGGCCCTCTCCCGCGAGGGGGGAGGGGGGGTTACATGTTCGGGTAGTTCGGTCCGCCTCCGCCTTCGGGCGCGACCCAGACGATGTTCTGCGTCGGGTCCTTGATGTCGCAGGTTTTGCAATGAACGCAGTTCTGCGCGTTGATCTGCAACCGGGGCCCGGACGCTTCCGTGACAATCTCGTATACGCCGGCGGGACAATAACGCTGTTCCGGCGCGTCGTAGAGCGCGAGATTGACACTGACCGGTACGCGCGAATCCTTGAGTGTCAGGTGTACCGGCTGGTCTTCGCTGTGGTTCGTGTTCGAAATGAACACGGACGACAGGCGGTCGAAGGTGACCACGCCATCGGGCTTCGGATAAGCGATCCGCTGGACCTCGGTCTTTTTCTTCAGCGTTTCGTTGTCGGCGTGATCGTGGTGCAAGGTCCACGGCGCCTTGCCGCCGAACACGATCTGGTCGATGCCGACCATCGCCGTGCCGGCGTAGAGGCCTTTCGACATCCAGGGCTTGAAGTTGCGTGCCCGGTGCAACTCTTCGTGCAGCCAGCTCGAGCGGAATTTTTCCGGGTAAGTCGTCAGTTCGTCGCCGCTGCGGCCGGCCAGCAGTGCGTCGAGCGCCGCTTCCGCGGCGAGCATGCCCGACTTGATTGCTGCGTGGCTGCCCTTGATGCGCGACGCGTTCAGGAAACCGGCGTTATCGCCGATGAGGCCGCCACCGGGAAACACCAGCTTGGGCAGTGACTGCAGTCCGCCGGCAGCGATCGCGCGCGCGCCGTAGGAGATGCGCTTGCCACCCTCGAGAAAAGGACGGATGGCCCGATGCGTCTTGTAGCGCTGAAATTCCTCGTAGGGGCTCAGGTACGGATTGGTATAGCCGAGTCCGACCACGAAGCCGATACACATCAGATTGTCTTCCATATGGTAGAGGAAGGAGCCGCCGTAGGTTTGCCCATCGAGCGGCCAGCCGGCGGTATGGATCACGAGTCCGCTCTGGTGTTTTTCCGGCTGGATCTGCCAGAGTTCCTTCAACCCGATGCCGAAGACCTGCGGATCGCGGCCGTCGTCGAGTTCGAATTTCGCCAGCAATTGCCTGCCCAGCTGACCACGACAACCTTCCGCGAAGAATGTGTACTTCGCATGCAGCTCCATTCCTGGCTGGAAGTTCGGGCCGGGTTTGCCGTCCTTTCTCACGCCCATGTCGCCTGTTGCCACGCCGGTGACTGCTCCACGGCCGTCGTAGAGTACTTCCGTTGCGGCAAACCCCGGAAAGATTTCGACGCCGAGCACCTCGGCCTGTTGCGCGAGCCAGCGACAGACGTTGCCCAGACTCACCACGTAGTTGCCATGATTCCGGAAACAGGCGGGCAGCAGGAAGTTCGGCACCTTGAAAGCGCTGCGTTCGCGCAGGAACAGAAAGCGATCTTCGGTCACCGGGGCGTTCAGCGGGGCGTCCATCGCCTGCCAATCGGGAAACAACTCCGCCAGTGCGCGCGGATCCATGACCGCGCCGGACAGGATGTGTGCGCCGACCTCGGAGCCTTTTTCGATCACGCAGACCGACGTCTCGCTGCCGCGCTCGGCGGCGAGCTGCTTGAGGCGGATTGCACAGGCCAGCCCCGCGGGACCCGCGCCCACGACGACCACGTCATATTCCATCGACTCGCGTTCTGCCAAAACCGTCTCCTCGCTGCCGGGCGGTGGAAAGCCCTCTGTTAAAATTGCGCGGCGTCACGAATGATAAACGCTTTCGCGCGCCGCCAGAACGGCGTGCCGGTGCTAACCATGATGAAAAAAGAAGAGGGCAGGCTGGTTCGCGTGGACCGTGTGCCGATGCGCTGGGGCGAAATGGACGCGCTCGGCCACATGAACAATGTTTCCTACTTCCGCTATTTCGAACAGGCGCGCATTTCCTGGTTCGACTCGCTCGATATCGATTATCGACCGGGCTCGGAGGGGCCGATCCTCGGCACCCTGAGCTGCAAATATGTGAAGCCGGCAATCTATCCCGCCGACATCGAGGTAACCACGTACGTGGGCAAACCCGGCCGCAGCAGTTTCATGATGTTCCATGAAATGTTCCGTGCGAGCGATCCTTCCACGCTTTACGCCGAGGCGCACGCGGTCATGGTGTGGATCGATATTTCGCAAGGCAGATCGCGTTCCCTCCCCGACTGGATGCGTGCGAAACTGGGCGCGCCCGCCTAGCAGTTGACCACCGTACCCGAAACCTCGCGACTGTCGGGGCCCATGAGGTAGAGATAGGTCTGCATCAGCGCTTCGGGCTGGCGTTGCGACGCTGCGACTTCTCCCGGATGGGTCTTCGCACGCGAGGGCGACGCCACCGGACCGGGAATGACTGCGTTTGCTCGCAGGTTGGGCGATGCCTGCCATTCTTCCGCCTGGATTTTCATCAACGCTTCCACGCCCGCCTTGGAAACCGCATAACCACCCCAGAACGCCGCCGGCGCATGGCCGTGGCTCTCGAGGGTAAAAATCACCGAGGCGTCCGCGCATGGTTTCAGCAGCCGCACGCACGCCTGCGTCAGCGCGAACGGCGCGACCAGGTTGATGCGCAGCATGCGAGTCCATTCCTCGCTGTTCTGCTGCTCCAGCGGCGAAAGTTTTTCGACGTGCGATGCATTGTGCAGGATGCCGTCGAGACGGCCGAACTGCGATTCGATGGCGTAAGCCAGCGCCTCAAAGTCGCGCGTGGTCGCCTTGTCCAAGTCGAGCGGAATGGCAGCCGGCTGCGGATGACCGCTGGTTTCGATTTCGTCGTACACGCTTTCCAGGGCTGCTACGTCGCGGCCGTGCAATACGACGGTCGCGCCATGCGCAGCAAATGTCAGCGCGGCGACGCGGCCGATGCCGCGGCTGGCGCCGGTCACCAGAATGACGCGGTCCTTCAGCAGATCGGCGCGCGGACGATAGTTTTTCAGATCAGGCATTCTGCAATACCAGGTGGGCGGCGCGCACGCCGCTACGGACCGCGGATTCGATCGTGGCGGGATATTCCGATGCGGTGTAATCGCCGGCGAGATACAACCGGGCGACCGGGGTGACATTTTCCGGACGCTGCAATCCCGGCGTGCACGAGAAGGTCGCCCGCTTTTCCGCGATCACCTGATGCCATTGCGGCTCGCCGAGTCCGGG
>DATFUO010000094.1:0-9725 GCA_035260785.1 Burkholderiales bacterium | reverse complement strand
AGCGACTTCGACATTTTTTCGTTGTCGACGCGCACGAAACCGTTGTGCATCCAGTAGTTCACGAACACATGACCGTGCGCGCCTTCGGATTGCGCGATCTCGTTTTCGTGGTGCGGGAACTGCAGATCCTGTCCGCCACCGTGGATATCGAAATGTTCGCCGAGATAGCGCTCGCTCATGGCCGAACATTCGATGTGCCAGCCCGGTCGGCCCTTGCCCCATGGAGAATCCCAGGAAGGCTCGCCACGCTTCGCAGATTTCCACAGCACGAAGTCGAGCGGATCGTGCTTGTTCGCGTCGACTTCGACGCGTTCTCCCGCCTGCAATTCGTCGAGCGACTTGCCTGACAGCTTTCCATAACCGCGGAATTTGCGCACGGAATAGTAAACATCGCCGTTTTGAGCCTGATACGCGACACCCTTGCTCACGAGTTGTGTGATCAAGGCGAGCATTTGCGGGACGTTGTCGGTGGCGCGCGGTTCGAGATCCGGTTTCAGCACGCCCAGCGCGGCGGCGTCTTCGTCCATGGCCCGGATAAACCGCCCTGTCAACGCATCGATCGGCTCCCCGTTTTGCGCCGCACGCAGGATGATCTTGTCGTCGATATCGGTAATGTTGCGAACATACGTCACGTCAAAGCCTGCGGCGGCAAGCCAGCGCTTTGCCACATCGAATACCACCATGACGCGCGCGTGGCCGAGGTGGCAGTAGTCGTATACCGTCATGCCGCAGACGTACATGCCGATCTTGCCCGGCGAGATTGGTACAAAGCGTTCTTTTGCGCGGGTCAGCGAGTTATATATCTTCAACATCTGGGCGACGGGAATGCATGCTCGCGGGCTTAAGCTATTACCGCCGGGACGGGGTAATTTTTCAGATTGTGGACAACCCGGCGCTGCTGGTAGAATCTGCCATTAATTACAATAACCTACCGTTTTTTATTGAGGTGAAGTTTAACACATGAGCCGAATTCCGATCCTGGCGCTGGGCGCTGCGTTGCTGACGATGTTGCAGATGCAGGCCGGATTTGCCGCCAGCAGCTACGAAGATGCCAGCAAACTGTTCAAACAGGGCAACTACGCCGAGGCGCTGGAGAAGGTCGAATCGATCATCACCGCCAATCCCCGCGATGCCCGGGCGCGCTTCCTCAAGGGACTGATCCTGACTGAGCAGAACAAGCCGGCGGAAGCGGTCAAGGTATTTACTTCGTTGACCGAGGATTATCCGGAACTGCCGGAACCCTATAACAACCTGGCCGTGCTCTACGCGTCGCAGGGACAATACGACAAGGCGCGAAATTCCCTCGAAATGGCCATCCGCACCCATCCAAGCTACGCGATAGCGCACGAGAATCTGGGCGACGTTTACGCCAAGATGGCGAGCGAGGCGTACGACAAGGCGTTGCAACTGGATCGCAGCAATGCCGCCGCCCAGACCAAGCTGGCAATGATCAAGGATCTCTTCTCCGGCAGCGTGGTCCCGGGCAAGGGGACGCCGGAGACCGCCGAGTCAACCGCCTCTCCAACGGCGACGGCCACGCCTGAAAAGCCGGCGGATTCCGCCAGGCCCGCAGCGCAAACCGCCAAGGCGGATACTGATGCCGTGCTCGCCGCGGTCAACGGCTGGGCCAAGGCGTGGTCGAGTAAAAATGCCGATGCCTATCTGGCGTATTACGCGCCGGGCTTTCAGGTACCGGGCGGCGAGGCCCGCGCCAATTGGGAGGCAACGCGCCGCGACCGCATCGTCAAGCCCAAGCTGATCGAAGTAACGATCGGGGCACCGAAGGTTTCGTTCGATGCCACCGGCCGCGCGATCGTGAAATTCCGCCAGGGGTACAAGTCCGACACCCTGAACACGTCGGGAGCCAAGATACTCACGCTGGTGAAGAACAACGACCGCTGGCAGATCGTCCAGGAAAGAATGAACTAGTGTCCGGTTCTGCACGCACCCATCAGGCAGGCTCCCGCCAGACGCTGGGTCAGGCGCTGATGGCCATCATCGCCGCCGGCGCGTCCTATGCATGGGCGATGAACATCACACCCGCACCGGTTTCGCGCCAGATTTCCACGCCGGAGGCCATGCTGGTTCGCGCGCTGCTGGATATTCGCGACAGCAAATTTTCCTCCGCGTTCGATCACATCGACAACCTGGTTGTCTCGAATCCGAATTTCCGGCTGGCGCAACTGGTCAGAGGCGACCTGCTGCTCGCCCGGGCACGGCCGATCAATTCCATCGGCAACGCGTCGGGCGGATCGGAGGAACAAGTCGCCGGGTTGCGCGATGAAGCGCGGATGCGCATGGTGCGTTCGCAAATCGAACCGACATCCGAACTGGCACCACGCTATTTGTTGCAATTGCCGGAATCGGAAAAGCTCGCGTTGGTGCTCGATTCCAGCAAGTCAACGCTGTTCGTCTTCGAGAATATGGGCAAAACCCCGCGCTATGTCGCCGATTACTACGTAACCATCGGCAAGAACGGACTGGAGAAACTGCGCGAGGGCGACAAGAAAACGCCGGTGGGCGTGTATCACGTCGTCAGCCAGCTGCCGAAAGACAAGCTCACGGATTTTTACGGCAGCGGCGCTTATCCCATCAGTTATCCGAACGAATGGGATCAGATGCGCGGCCGCGACGGGCACGGCATCTGGCTGCACGGCACACCTCGGGATACCTACAGCAGGCCGCCGCGCGCCAGCGACGGCTGCATCGTGCTGACCAACCAGGACCTGGAGTCGCTGGCCGCCAGATTGCAGATCGGCTCGACCCCGATTGTAATTGCCGATTCCATAGACTGGGCAAAACCGGCGGAAGTCGAGTCGCTGCGTGCCGACCTGGCCGCCTCGATCGAGAACTGGCGGCGCGACTGGGAAAGCCGCGACACCGATACATATCTGCGCCACTACGCGCGGAATTTTGCGTCGAACGGCTTGAACCTGGCGCGCTGGTCCGCGCAAAAGCATCAGGTCAATTCCGCAAAGACCTGGATCAAGGTCAAGGTCTCCGCAATGTCGCTCCTGCTCTACCCCGGCAAGGAGGAAATGGCGGTGGCGACATTCGAGCAGGATTACGCGAGCAGCAACCTGTCCAATCGCATGATGAAGCGCCAGTACTGGGTCCGGGAAAACAACAAATGGCGCATCCTGTTCGAAGGCGCGGCGTAAAAGAACAGTACTGAGTGCGCAGCACTCAGTACTGGGTGAAATTCGATCAATCCCGGGGACATCCGATGAAGAAATTATTGGGCGTTATTTGCGCCCTGCTGTTGAGCACCGGCGCTTTTGCGGCCAATCCGCAAGTGGAGATCAGGACCAGTCTGGGTGCCATTACGGTCGAGCTCTATCCCGAAAAGGCGCCGAAGACGGTGGAAAACTTCCTGCGCTACGTAAAGGACGGCTTCTACAAGGATTCCATCTTCCACCGCGTCATTCCCGGTTTCATGATCCAGGGTGGCGGCTTCAGCAAGGCCATGGAGCAAAAACCCACGCGCGATCCGGTCGGCATCGAATCCAACAACGGCTTGAAGAACGACGTCGGCACCATCGCGATGGCACGCACGCAGAATCCGAATTCCGCGACGGCACAATTCTTCATCAACCTGGCTGACAATGTATTTCTGAACTACACCTCGCCGACAGTGCGCGGGTACGGCTATACGGTGTTCGGAAAGGTGGTCAAAGGCATGGAAGTAGTCAACAAGATTGCGCAACTGCCCACGGGAGCGGGCGGTCCGTTTGCGCAAGACGTCCCGCGGCAGCAGGTAGTGATTGAAGGCGCGAAACAGGTGGGGGCGAAATGAGCAAAGTCAGAATGCAGACCTCGATGGGTGATTTCGTCATCGAGCTCGACGCCGAAAAGGCGCCCGTGACCGCGGAGAATTTTCTGCAGTACGTACGCGATGGCTTTTACGACAACACCGTCTTCCATCGTGTGATCAATGGATTCATGGTTCAGGGTGGCGGTTTCGAATCCGGCATGAAGCAGAAATCGGTGCGCGCGCCCATCGAGAACGAGGCGGGTAACGGCCTGAAGAACGATGCGTATACGGTCGCCATGGCGCGCACTTCGGATCCGCATTCGGCAACGGCACAATTTTTCGTCAATGTCGTAAACAACAACTTCCTGAATTTCCGCGCCGCCAGCGCCGACGGATTCGGCTACTGTGTATTCGGAAAAATCGTGGAAGGTCGCGACGTGATGGACAAGATCAAGGCGGTGCCGACCGGAAGCCGTGGCTTCCATCAGGACGTGCCTGCCGAAGATGTCGTCATCAAAAAGGCGGAGGTCGTTTGACTGCAGACACGAGCGCGCAGGCCGGATAAAGCCGGTCTTTGCCCCCCGTTTCACATCCGTCACGATGCCTCATACGCTTTTCATCTCCGATCTGCATCTGTCGCCGGAGACGCCGGCGGCGACGGATGCGCTATTGCGCTTTCTGCGTGGAACCGCTCCCGATGCCGATGCGCTCTATGTGCTCGGAGACCTTTTCGAATACTGGATCGGCGACGAAGGTCTGGCGCAACCGTTCGCCAGGCAGGTCGCGCAGGCGTTCCGGACATTGGCGGACGGCGGCGTGCCGATCTACTTCATGCACGGCAATCGCGATTTCCTGCTCGGCGAACGTTTCGCGCTTGCGAGCGGCATGACCCTGTTGACTGACCCGACCGTGGTCGATTTGTACGGCACGCCCACATTGCTCATGCACGGCGATACCTTGTGCAGCGACGACGTCGAGTACCAGAAATTCCGCGCCATGGTGCGTAATCCTGTCTGGCAGAGAGCTTTTCTCGCCAAGCCGCTGGATGAGCGCGTGCGCATGGCCAGGGAAGTGCGGGGCAAGAGCGAGCAGGCGAAGCAGGTCAAGGAGATGACCATCATGGACGTGGCACCGGCAACCGTGGCCGACGCGTTTCGGGCTCACGATTACGCGCGACTGATTCATGGCCATACCCATCGGCCAGCACGCCACGAGCACAAAGTCGATGGCCGCGAATGTGAGCGCTGGGTGCTGGCAGACTGGTACAACAAAGGCTCTTACTTATTGTGCGACGCTGGCGGCTGTCGGGCTCAGCCGCTTGATTGACCCGCCTTGCCGGAGAACAGGCCGGGCCGGTCAGAGCTTCGACAGGCCGCGCGCGAGATCGGCCTTGATGTCGCTTGCCGCCTCCAGCCCGGCCGCCACGCGCAGCAATCCCTCCCCGAGGCCTGCGGCCTTGCGCGCTTCCGGCGACAGGCGTCCGTGCGTGGTGCTGGCCGGATGCGTGATCGTGGTCTTGGTATCGCCGAGATTCGCCGTGATGGAAATTAATTGGGTCGAATCGACCACCGTCCATGCTGCGTCGCGTCCGCCTTTTACATCGAAGGAGACGATTCCGCCGCCGGTCCTCTGCTGGCTCTTCGCCAGTTCATGCTGGGGATGCGAGGCAAGTCCGGGATAATAGACGCGCTCCACCTTCGGGTGCGCTTCGAGCCAGCGCGCTAGTTCGAGTGCCGTCTCCGAATGGGCCCGCATGCGCAGTCCCAGCGTTTCGAGCCCCTTCAGAATCACCCAGGCGTTGAACGGCGACAGCGTCGGGCCGCCGCTGCGCAAGAAACCGTTCAATCCTTCGAAGATCACGTCCCGGCGTCCGAGAACCGCGCCACCCAGCACCCTTCCCTGTCCATCAAGATATTTGGTCGCCGAGTGAATGACGATGTCGGCGCCCAGATCGATCGGCCGTTGCAGGACAGGCGTACAGAAACAATTGTCCACCACCAGCAACGCACCACACGCACGGGCCACTTTTGCAAGTGCGGCGACATCGGAAATTTCCGTGAGCGGATTGGAGGGCGTTTCCAGGAACAACATACGCGTATTGGCCTTAATCGCCCGTTCCCAGGCGCTGACGTCCGTTGCCGACACGAATGTGGTTTCGACGCCGAAGCGCTTGAGGATGTTGCCGAACAATTGCACGGTTGCGCCAAAGATGCTTTGCGAGGCGACAATGTGCTCGCCACCCTTCATCAATCCCATCACGCAAGCCAGGATTGCCGACATCCCCGAAGCGGTGGCGATGCAGCACTGCGCGCCCTCCATGGCGGCCAGACGTTCCTGCAAGGCGGCGACGGTGGGATTGGTGTAACGCGAATACACCATGCCGGGTTCTTCGCCCGAAAAGCGCGCCGCCGCCTCGGCCGCGTTCTTGAATACGAAGCTCGACGTCAGGTACAGCGCCTCGGAATGCTCGTTGAACTGGCTGCGGTGGATGCCCGCGCGCACCGCCAGCGTCTCGAGTTCCAGTTCGTCCCACCTCATCGCGCCGTCCCCGTATGTCGTCTGCTTCATCATGAGAAATAAAAAACCCGCTTGAGCTCTCGCCAAGCGGGTCCGGAATTCGACGCGCGCTTTAGCAGTATTTGTTACGCGCCCGCAAGCTGTCGTCAAATCGGCGCGAAGTTCGCACGCTACTCCGGGCAGCACGGCCTGTCAATTGTGGCGCCGGGTGTAGGCGGGAAAGTTTATTCTGCGGTGGCCAGATTCAGATCCAGTTGGGTAATGTTGGCTTCGCTCCTGGCCAATTGATCGTCGTTGCGCTGAGCTTCGACGCCGGCCAGATACTCCGCGGTGATGTCGCCGGTGACATAGATGCCGTTGAAACACGAAGTCTCGAATTCCGAAACCTCGGGATTCACCGAACTTACATCATCGACCAGCGCATCCAGATCCTGATAGATCAGCTTGTCGGCACCGATCTCGCGGGCAATCTCGTCATCGCTGCGGCCGGTGGCAATCAGTTCGCGCGATGTCGGCATGTCGATGCCGTACACATTGGGAAAGCGTACCGGCGGAGCGGCCGAGGCAAAGTAGACCTTGCGGGCCCCGGCGTCGCGCGCCATCTGCACAATTTCGCGGCTGGTCGTTCCGCGCACGATCGAATCGTCCACCAGCAGAACATTTTTGCCCTTGAATTCCGTGGCAATCGCGTTAAGTTTCTGTCTTACCGATTTCCTGCGCACCTCGTGGCCCGGCATGATGAAGGTGCGCCCGATATAGCGGTTCTTGATGAAGCCCTCCCGGTAAGGCAAGCCCAGATTGTCGGCCAGCTCCATCGCCGACGGACGGCTGGAATCGGGAATCGGAATCACGACATCGATCTCGAGGTCGCGGAAATCGCGCCTGATCTTGTCCGCCAGACTCCTGCCCATGCGCATGCGCGTCTCGTAGACCGAAATGCCGTCGATGACAGAATCGGGACGGGCCAGATAGACGAACTCGAATATGCAGGGGTTGTGCTGCGGATTGGCCGCGCACTGGCGGCTGTAGAAGTTGCCGTCCTGGTCGATGAATATCGCCTCGCCCGGCGCCACGTCCCGCACCAGCTCGAAGCCAAGTGTGTCGAGCGCCACGCTCTCCGAAGCGACCAGGTACTCGGCGCCGATTGCGGTTTTTATCTCGCCGACAACGAGTGGGCGGATGCCGTGCGGATCGCGGAAGGCCAGCAGCCCGTAACCGGCGATCATCGCCACAACGGCGTAGGCGCCGCGACAGCGGCGATGCACACCGGCGACGGCCCGAAAAATGGCCGGGGGATCGAGCTGATATCCGGTGGCCGCTTCCTGCAGTTCGTGCGCCAGTACATTGAGCAGCACTTCCGAGTCAGAATTGGTATTGACGTGGCGCTGGTCCTGCAGGAAAAGATCCCGCTTCAGCTGCTCCGCATTGGTCAGGTTGCCGTTGTGCCCCAGCACGATGCCAAACGGGGAATTGACATACAGCGGCTGGGCCTCGGCGAAGGAAGAGGCGGACCCGGCGGTCGGATACCGGCAGTGGGCTATGCCCATGTTGCCGACCAGATGGCGCATATCGCGGGTTCGGAAGACGTCGCGCACCAATCCGCCGCCCTTGTGCATCTGGAACTTGCTGCCGTCTGCGGTGACGATGCCCGCCGCGTCCTGGCCCCTGTGCTGCAGGACCAGCAGCCCGTCATAGAGCAACTGGTTGACCGGTGTCTTGGCTACTACGCCGAGGATTCCACACATGGCTCAGATCTCCACGCCCATTTACACCGGCCCGGCAGCCGGCAATTTGCAGGCCAAAGTATAAGTCATTCGAAGCTCACCCGTCGGGCAATGTCCTCGGGAAGCCACGATTTTGCCCATGAAGCCATTCTTTCAAGCGGCCTCGAAAACAGCGCATTTCGCCAGTAGGCCTCGCGTGGCTCGGAGGTCATGCCGCCCAGCAGCACCAGAGCCACGACGATCAACAGCCCGCGCAACAATCCGAACACCGCGCCGAGCGCCCGGTCCGAAGCCGTCAGGCCCGCCACTTTGACCAGATGCACGACCAACATGGACACCAGGCTCAGCACCACGATGCTGACCAGCATGACGGCGACGAACCCGATCGCAATGCGCAGTCCCTGATGACTCCACGAGGCGGGCAGCCAACCCGCGACAACAGCCGCAAACAACTTCGCCAGCCAGAACGCCAGGATCCACGACAGCAGTGCCAGCACTTCACGCACCAGGCCGCGCCAGATGCTGAACCCCACCGAGAGTGCAACCACGAGCACCGCGATGAGGTCGAACACGGTCATCTGACGCGCTGCGCCTGCGTGTGGATTTGACAGATTGGGATCGACGGCGGGAATTTCAAGAACAGGCTCGGCATCGACCGGCTACCGGGGCGTCAATCCCGTCGGACGACGGCCGCTTCGCCGATAATGAGTTTCATCGCCTTGAGACGATCGCGCGCTTTCTCGGCGGCCTCGCGCCCTGCATAGGGGCCAACGCGCACGCGAGTGCGGTCTCCGGCCGCATTTTTCACTAGTTCGGTATAGGCACTGAACTTGTTGTCCTGCAATTTCTTCTGCAGCGCCCTGGCATTGGCCGCATTGGAGAATGCGCCAAGCTGGACGACGAAACTTTCCTCGCCCGCAGCACTGCCCGCTGGCGCGGCCTTGACCTCATGCTTTTTCGCGGACTTTGGCGCCGGTCTGGCCTCCGTCCTGGGGAGCTCGCTCTTCTGAGGCTCGGGTTTCGGTTCGACCGAGGGTGCAGGATCGGGCTGCGCCGCTGGCGTACCTTCCGGCAGACCCGCCACACGTGACGTGGCTGGCGCACCCGGTAGGGCCGACGCGGGCATTTGCCGTGTCGGTTCCGGCTTGGGAATCGGCGGAATCGTGATCGTAATATCCTGGTTCAACGGCCTCGGTTCGTTGTCGAGGATCATGGGCAGGAATACGACGATCAGCAGGACCAGGGCCACCGCCCCGACCAACCGGCGGCGTGCACGTTTCCTGAGCTGAAGTTCTTCGTCGCTGACCGCTTTCGCCATGAATTCCTTGGGTACGCCGTGAATTCCGCGGGCCGGCAGCCGGCTCATCCGCGAGCCTGCACGACCGCGCCCACCGTGAAAAACGAACCGAACACCAAAATTTTATCATTTTGCCCGGCCGACCTGATCGCACATTGATACGCGTCGGCCGGAGAATCGAAACGACGGATCGGCGCGCTGACTCCTATCGACGCCAGCGCCTGCTCGATGCGCCGGGCATCCGCGCCGCGCGGCCCCGGCAAAGTAGCCACCAGCCACTCGTCGATCTGGCTTTTCAGAGCTTGCGCGACACCCGCGATATCCTTGTCTTTCAGCATCGCAAATACTGCGATAGTACGCCCGCCTGCGGGCAGTGCTTGCAGACTTTCCGAGAGGCCGCGCGCTGCATGGGGATTGTGGCCGACGTCGAGAA
>DATFUO010000093.1:0-7131 GCA_035260785.1 Burkholderiales bacterium | reverse complement strand
GCCGTCGGGGTTTCATGGACGATGCGGCCATCGAAAATCACCAGCAGCCGGTCGGATAGTTCCAGCAACTCGTCCAGATCCTCGCTGACCAGCAGCACCGCCGCGCCGGCATTGCGCGCGGCAAGAATACGATCGTGAATTTCCGCAACTGCCGCGAAGTCCAGCCCGAATACCGGATTGGCGACAATGAGCACCGAGACGCTCTCGGACAGCTCGCGCGCCAGTACCGCGCGCTGCACGTTGCCGCCGGACAAGGTGCCGATGAGTGCATTCGTGCCCTGGGTCTTGACCTTGAACTCCCCGATCCAGCGCTGTGCCTGCTCCACCATCGCGCCGCCGCGCAGCCAGATGCCGGAAGCGAGCGGCGCCTGATCGAAATTGCGCAACGCCATGTTCTCGGCGACGCTCATGCTTGGCACGCACGCGTTCCTGAGCGGCTCCTCGGGCAAACTGAAGGCGCGATGCAGCCGAATTTCTCCGCGAGACGCGGCATAGAGTTTGCCGTTGACATGGATAGTACCCGCGACCGCCTGGCGCTGGCCGATCAGGGCTTCGACCAGTTCGCGCTGGCCGTTACCCGACACGCCAGCAATGCCGACGATCTCTCCTGGCCGGACGTCGATGGAAAAATCTTCCACGGCAGGCAATCCGGTGTCGTCGTCCACCACGAGATTGCGCACGGAAAGCCGCGGCTCTTCGGTGGCCGTCCCGGCCTTGGTTCCATGCGCCTGCGGAATGTCGCGCGATCCGACCATCATTTCCGCAAGCCTCGCCGGCGTCAGGTCGGCGATACGCCCTTCCCCCGTCAGCTTGCCGCGCCTGAGCACGGAGGCTGCGTCGGCAAACGCCATGACTTCGCGGAATTTATGCGTGATCATCAGGATCGTCACTTTGCCCGCGCGCGTCATATCGCGCAGCATGCCCAGCACTTCGTCGGCCTCCGTCGGCGTCAGCACGGAAGTCGGCTCGTCCAGGATCATGAAACAGCGATTCAGGTAGATCTGCTTGAGGATTTCCAGCTTCTGTTTCTCGCCGGCCGCGAGCTGCGACACCGGCTTTTCCAGCGGCACTTTGAACGGCACCGTGTCCATGAAGGCCGCCAGCCGTGAGCGCTCCCGCCGCCAGTTGATGATGGCCGGCACGTCCGTGCGCGACATCACCAGATTCTCGGCGGCGGTCATGCTCGGCACCAGCGTGAAATGCTGGTAGACCATGCCGATGCCCAATTCATGGGAATCATGCGGCGAATGGATCGTGCGTTCGCGTCCATCCACGGAGATCTGCCCGGCGGTCGGTTCGTAGAAACCGACCAGGCATTTCACCAGTGTGCTCTTGCCGGCGCCATTCTCGCCCAGCAATGCGTGGAAAGAGCCCGCCGCGACGCGCATGGAAACATCGTCGAGCGCGGTAAAAGGTCCGAAGCGCTTGGTCATGCCGGAGACCTGCACCTCGAGCGCATGGTCGAGCACGATCTCGTGCTCGGGCTTGAACCGCATCATTTCCGATTCGGACATCAGACGCTCGCCTTGATTGCTTCGATCACCGCGGTGGAACCGGCCACCGCGCCGAACACGCCGCCCTGCATCGTCACCATCTTCAACGCGGCGAGGTGGTTACCGTGATCGGTTGCCGCGGTACAGTCCGACAGGATCAGGCATTCGTAACCGCGGTCGTTGGCGTCGCGCATGGTCGTGTGCACGCACACATCCGTGGTAATGCCGGTGAGAACCAGATTACGGATGCCGCGGGTATGCAGGATCAGATCGAAATTGGTGGCGTAGAACGAACCCTTGCCTGGCTTGTCGATGACCGGTTCGCCGGGCAGCGGCGCGAGTTCGGGAATGATTTCCCAACCGGGCTCGCCGATGGTCAGGATGCGGCCACACGGTCCCATGTCACCGATACCGATGCCGTCGGTGCCGATCTGCCGCGAGCGCCATCGCTTGTTCGCGGGAAGATCCGACAGATCAGGTTTGTGGCCTTCGCGCGTGTGGATGATCGTGTAGCCAGCCTTGCGCATCGCCGCCAGCAGTTTCTTCAACGGCTCGATGGGCTTGCGCGTGAGCGAAATGTCGTAACCCATCTTGTCGACATAGCCGCCTTCGCCACAAAAATCGACCTGCATGTCGATGACGACCAGCGCAGTGTTGTCCGGACGCAGATTGCCGTCGTAAGGCCAGCGATACGGATCGGCCGCAATGTAGCAGCCCGGATTCATGATTTTATTACGCAGGGTCTCGGTTTCGTCACGCATGCTTGCGCCTCCTCGGGAAATCCCCGGCGGCCGGCTGCGGTCGATATTCGCGTTCCGGCGCGGGAAATCCGCAGGACGTGCCGTCGGTCACTTTCACTTCGCTTTCCCATGGCAGCCGATAGCGGCCCGCGACCAGATCCTGCATATAGGTGTAAGGACAATCCCGCGCCCCGCCTTTTACCGCCACGTAGCCGCGATGCCCGAGCTGGTAGATGTTGTTTTCCACGCCCCATTGCGCGCGCGCTTCGCGCACCAGGTCCGGACGCAGCTCGCAGGTGATGATTTCGTCGGGCCGGCTGCCGCCTTCCACCAGCAACATGCCGTCGAAATTGACGAACATGCCCTCGCCCATCGAATCGAAGCTGCCGTCGCTGCCGCACATGCACACGCTCGCCGTGTAGATCAGATTGCAGAACGCGTTGGCCTGGTTGGTGACCTTCCAGGAATGGCGGATCGGCGCCGTGTAGCCGGCGGTCCGGATCATGATGTCGGCGCCCTTGTATGCGCATTCGCGCGCCATCTCCGGGAACATGCCGTCGTGGCAGATGATCAACGCGAGCTTCGAGCCGTTCGGCCCGTCGCATACCGGGATACCGAGGTCGCCCGGTTCCCACGGCTCGACCGGAACCCACGGATGCAGCTTGCGGTAATAGAGCTTGATCGCGCCCTGGTCGTCGATGATCAGCCCGCTGTTGAAGGGATTGCCGTGCGGATTCAGTTCCATGATCGAGAAGCAACCCCAGATTTTATTGTCGACGCAAGCGCGCTTGAACGCGGCAACTTCCGGTCCGTCGAGGCGGCACATGATCGCGGGATTGGTATCCATCGACAGGCCGTGCAGCGAATACTCCGGAAACACCACCAGGTCCATGGTGGAAAGATTGCGCCTGGCCTTGGCCACCATGTCGCAGATTTTCGTGGTCTGCGCAGCCAGATCGGCCGGCGTTTTCACCACCGGCAGTTGCAACTGCACCATGCCCAGCACGACACCGTGAGGAGATTTGTTCAGTCCACCGAGTCCGCTCATGGTTCCACCTCCGAGATTATCCGTGTACGTCAGCGATTGATGCTCAGTTCGCCCGGCGCGCCGGCCAGCGTGTGCCGCGTCGAGCAGGTCGCGATCATGATACCGAGCGTCAGTACATAAGGCGCGGCGTTGTAAAGGTAATAGCCGCTGGTGATGCCGACCGACTGCAGCGCGGGGCCAAGCGCACCGGCGCCGCCGAACAGCAAAGCGGCATAAAAGCAGTACAGCGGATTCCAGCGCGCGAAAATCACCAGCGCCACCGCCATCAGGCCCTGGCCGCTCGACAGGCCCTCGCTCCAGCTGCCAGGATAGTAAAGCGACAGGAAAGAGCCGCCGATGCCGGCGAGAAATCCGCCGACCGCCGTGGCCAGCGTGCGCACCACCGGGACGCGAAATCCCATTGCGCGCGCCGCATCGGAACTGTCGCCAACCATGCGCACGATCAATCCCCAGCGCGTATTGCGGAACGCCCAAGCCAGCAGGATTGCAAGGACGATGCCGATGATCAGCAGCGGATTGACCTGCAGCGCGGCCTGGATCTGCGGCGAATCGCTCCAGTTGCCGAACGGAATCGACGGCAAGGTCGGCGCCTTCGGCTGCACATAAGGTTTGCCGAGGAAGAAGGCAAGGCCGGTGCCGAACAGCATCAGGCCGATGCCGACCGCGATGTCGTTGACGCGCGGCAGGTTGCAGATCAGGCCATGCAAAAGCCCGAGCATCAGTCCCGCAACCCCCGCCGCCAGCACGCCCAGCCAGGGGCTGCCCGACATAAACGACACCGCGTAACCGCTCATGGCCCCCATGACCAGGATGCCTTCGAGGCCGAGGTTGATGCGGCCGCTCTTCTCCGTGATGCACTCGCCGAGACTCACGAACAGGAAGGGCGTGCTGACGCGGATGGCACCGCCCAGCACTGCGATCGGAACGCCCCAGAGGCCGAGATCCATGTTTTAAATTCCGTGACGGCGTGACGATCGTGACGGCGTGACGGTCGTAAGGGCCATGACGGTCGGGAATGCGGAGCAGTTCAAAAACTTACCTTCCTTGACTCGTAACTTCACGCCTAGCCCCTTTCGATTCGCCCACTACCTAACACGTCGTCACGACCGTCACGCATATGCGGGCGTTGCCCGCATGCGAATGAATTGTAGTTCCGGCATAACGTTGGCTTCGCAAACGTTACCCTTCACTGAAACGTCCATAACTGCTGGCCGTTTTCACGCCGTCACGACTTTTTGATGAAAGATGCGAAATCGCCCATACAACGTCTCCGCTGCCAGCACCAACATGAACGCCATGCCTTGCAGCACGAGCACGGTCGCGTCCGGCATGTCGAGGCGCCGCTGCAGCATGCCGCCGCTCGCGGAGATCCCGCCGAGCAACACCGCGACCGGCAGGATTGCGATCGGATTCTGGCGCGCGATGAAGGCGACCAGAATTCCGGTGTAGCCGTAACCCGCGATCAACGATGCGTTTGCCGCGCCATGGACCGCGGCCACTTCCGCCATGCCCGCAAGGCCGGCTGCGCTGCCGCCGAGGAAACATGCGGCCAGCACCAGCTTGCTGACGGGCAGACCGGCGAGCCGCGCGGCGCGCGCGTTACCGCCAACGATGCGCAGCGAAAATCCCAGCGTGGTGTGTTTTACCAGTACGTACATCGCGATGCAGAACACGATACCGAAACCCAGGCCCCAGTGCACGTCGAGCCCGAAGAACGTGCCGAGCATGTTGGCATCGCCGATGGGATAGGTGGCCGGTTTGTTGAGGCTGCCCGGATCGCGCAGCAGGCCTTCGACGAAATGATTGAACAGCGCGATCGCGATATAGGTCAGCAGCAGGCTGGAGATGGTTTCGTTGACGCCGCGGTACTGTCGCAGCGCGCCCGCAAACGCGATCCACAATCCGCCCGCGAGCATCGCGAAGGCGGCCATCGCCAGCTTCACCATGAAGGGCGGCATGCCACCCAGAAAATGTCCCGCGACCGCGGCCGCCAACCCGCCCAGCACCAGCGCACCCTCGCCGCCGATGATCATCAGGCCCGCCTGCGCCGGCATCGCAACGCACAGCGCGGTGAGGATCAGCGGCGCGGCGCGCACCAGGGAGTTTTGCCAGGCGAAGCCGCTGCCGAATGCGCCCTGGTACATGAGCGAATAGACCTCCAGCGGATTCTTGCCGAGCACGGCGACGAACAGCCCGAACAGGACCATCGCCCCCAGCAGCGCGCCGACCGGGATCGCAAACGCTTCCAACGCCCGGCCGAGGCGGCCGGAACCGGAGAAGGCCACGGGATGCGATCAGACCTTGCCGCTAACGCCTTCGACCAGGTAATTCATCTGCTCAAGCACGGGGTCCGTCTGCTTCAACGAGGTACCGGCCGCGATCACGGTCTTGCCGGTATTGTCCTTCAGCGGGCCCTTGAAAATCACGTATTCGTCATTCAACATCCTGGCCTTGATGCCGTCGGCTTTTTTCTTCGCTGCATCGGGAACCGCCTTGCCGTAGGCCGACATTTTCACGAATCCGTCCTTGAGTCCGCCACGCACGAAGTTCTTGAACGGCGCGGCGGACATCGCATCCTTGACGTGCATGCTGTAGACCGTCATCCAGTTCCATTCGGCACCGGTGAGATAACCCTTCGGCGCCAGTGCGGACTGGCCGGCGTGATAGCCGCAGACGTAGATGCCGCGGCGCTCGCAGGTTTCGACGATGACCTTGGGACTGTCGACGTGGCAGGTGATCACGTCCACGCCCTGGTCCACCAGGCTGTTCGTGGCTTCGGCTTCCTTGACCGGCAGCGACCAATCGCCGGTGACGATCAGTTGCGTGGTGATTTTCGGGTCCACGCTCTGGGCGCCGAGCGTGTAGGCATTGAGGTTGCGCAGCACCTGCGGAATCGGCTTGGCGGCGATGAAGCCCAACTTCTTGCTCTTGCTGACGTGGCCGGCGATCACACCGTTCAGGTACTGGCACTCGTCGATGTAGCCGAAATAGCTGCCGGCATTCTTTGGATGCTTGCCTTCGGTCCACATGCCGCCGCAATGGGCGAAGCGCACTTTCGGATATTTCTCCGCCATCTTGATCATGTGCGGATCGAAATAGCCGAAGGAAGTCGCGAATACCAGGGTCGCGCCATCCTGCTCGATCATTGACGCCATGGTCTTCTGCACTTCCACGGTCTCCGGCACTTTCTCCTGCTCGATCACCGTCACGCCCGGCATTTTCTTGATCGCCGCGGCGGCCTGCGCCTGCGCCTGGTTGTAACCGTAGTCGTCGCGCGGGCCGACATAGATGACGCCGACGACCAGCTTGTCCGCAGCAAATGCGCGACTCGCGAGCCAGGGGGCAGCACCGGCCAGGCCGGCCGCACCGAGCGCTTTCAATAAATCACGACGATTGAAGTTGCTGGACATGGTTGAGTCTCCTCTGATGGTTGGAAATTCGGGGGCGAAACGACAAGGCGTTATCGCGAACGGAATCCGCAAGAGGCATGCCAAACCACGGGACAAGGATTTCCGCTGCTTTTTCAACGACAACACGGGACGGATGCGCCGCAAGGACGAAGCCGCGAACGAAAGCAACCGTTCGTGGTGCACGCGAACCCTGTTGCGCTCCGGCGTGGTGCGCCCGACGCCACCTTCCCATCCAAAACAAAACAGCTCTCACCGCAGAGGACGCGGAGGAAACCCATAATGTCTGCGAGATAGAAGTTGGCACGGGGCCACGTCGAGTCACCGATGCAAAATTTTGACTATCTGAATCATCCCTCCCGTTCTTCCTCTGCGTCCTCCGCGTCCTCCGCGGTGAGTGAGTGTTCTCTTTAATAGTCTTCGAGTCAGTCAAATACCTGTTA
>DATFUO010000092.1:0-5098 GCA_035260785.1 Burkholderiales bacterium | reverse complement strand
CCCTCGTCGTCGACCAGACGGCCCTGCAGTACGTAAGTCTGCTCCACGTCCGCATGTTCGTGAAGCGGCAGCACCGCACCAGGCGCCATGCGCGTAATCGTGGTCATCAACCCGGTATCCTTGTCTTCCAGCAGCACCTTGATCTCGATTCCGGGAAAGGATGTCGGCCGCCAGGGCAGCGCGTCCATTCTGACGTAGCGCGACGAACGCGGTTTCAATTCGCTTTCGGCTTTCCAGTCGGGTGTGCGTGCAGTCATGATCGTCCTCCGGCTCTTCTCTGTTTCAGACCTGGGTCAGCAGCGGCTTGCGCGCGAAGAACGCCGCGAGATTGTCGACCACCAACTGGCCCATGGCGGCACGCGTCCAGTGCGTACCGCTCGATACGTGCGGCTGCAGCACGACATTGTCGAGCTTGAGCAGCGCATCGGGCACCGATGGTTCGGCGACAAATACATCGAGGCCGGCTCCGGCCAGACGGCCGTTGACCAGGGCCTCGACCAGTGCCGGTTCATCGACAGTGGACCCGCGCGATACGTTGATCAGATAGCCGTCCTTGCCGAGCGCATCGATGACTTCACGGCTGACGATGCGTTCGGTCTCCGTGCCGCCCGGGCAGGCGACGACCAGAATTTTGACCTCGCGCGCCAGTTCGAGCGGCTTCGCGTAATAGTCGTACGCAACATCGGGCTGCCGGTTGCGGCTGTGATAGGCGACTTTCATGCCGAAGGCTTCGGCGCGTTTCGCGATGGCCTTGCCGATGCGCCCGAGTCCGATGATACCCAGGCGACTCCCCGAGACTTTTTCCGCGAGCGGCGCACCGCCTTTGAGCCAGTTCCCGGCACGGACGAATTTGTCGTTGAATACCGTGCGCCGCATGGTGCTCAGCACCAGGGCCAGCGCATTGTCCGCCACGCATTCGGTCAGCACGTCCGGTGTATTGGTCACGGCGATGCCGAGCTTGCGCGCGGCCGGCACATCGATGCCATCGACGCCGACGCCAAAGCAGGAGATGATTTTCAGCTTTGGAAACTGGCTCATCAGCGCAACGGACATGCCCTCATGGCCGGCGGTCGCCGCTGCGCTCACGCGGTCAGCAAGGCCGGAGACAAACGCATCCTTGTCGGCGGCCTGGTAGTAGCGGTGCACCGTGTAGGTCGCGTCGAGTTGCGTCATGGTGGCGGGGAACAGCGGGCAGATCAGCAGCAGATTGGGTTTCATGGCCTTGTTATCTCGTGTTGTCGGTCATTTCAGCGATCAGAGTTTACCCGCGTCTTCCGGTCCCGGAATCAGATTGAATACGATCGGCGCATGGATCTTCGCAGACCAGGCAACCGAAGGGCAGAGCAACGCTCCGGTAGAATGCTACGACAAGTTATTCTTTCACGGGAGGACATCATGGCCAAGAACATCCAGGTACGGCTGGCGAGCCGCCCCAGCGGTCCGGTCGAGGAATCCAATTTCGACGTCGTCGAGACGGATGTGCCCAAGCCCGGACCCGGCGAACTGCTGGTGAAAAATATGTGGCTGTCGCTCGACCCCTACATGCGCGGGCGCATGAATGCCGCAAAGTCCTATACCAAATACGTGGAAATCGGCGAGGTCATGGTGGGCGGTACGGTCGGCCAGGTCGTGGAGTCGAACAATCCCAAATTCAAGGTTGGCGACCATGTCGTGGGCGCGCTCGGCTGGCAACTCTACGCCGTGTCCCACGGCGACGGGTTGACCGTGGTGGATCCCAAGCTCGTGCCGCTGTCGGCCTATCTGGGTGTATGCGGTATGCCGGGCGCCACGGCATGGCTCGGGCTGCTGGAGTATTGCGCGCCCAAGGCCGGTGAAACCGTTCTGGTATCGGCCGCAAGCGGGGCGGTCGGCGGCGTGGTTGGACAGCTCGCGAAACTGCAGGGCTGCCGCGCGGTGGGCATTGCCGGCGGTGCGAGGAAATGCGAATACGCCGTGAAAGAACTCGGCTTCGATGCGTGCGTGGACTACAAAGCGGGCAAGCTCATCGACGACCTGAAAGCCGCGTGTCCGAATGGTGTAGACAACTATTTCGAGAACGTTGGCGGCGAAGTCATGGACGCCGCATTCCGCGTGCTGAATCCCCACTCGCGCGTGGCTTTATGCGGCATGATTTCCGACTACAGCGCGGCGGAACCTTACGGCACGAAGATGATGCGGTCCCTGTTGGTGAACCGCGTCAAGCTGCAAGGCTTCATCATCTTCGACCGGCAGGACTTGTATGTCAGGGCCGTGTCGCAACTGGTCAAATGGGTTTCCCAGGGCAAGATCAAATACCACGAGACCGTCGCCGAAGGCCTGCCGAATGCGCCGAAAGCCTTCATGGGACTGCTCAAGGGACACAACCTCGGCAAGCAGCTCGTCAAACTCGCCTGATTCAAGGACACATCTCGACGCAAAGGCGCAAAGAACGCAAAGGAGGTCAAGAGCGCGCAAATGAATTCCTGAGCTATCCGGCGATTCTTGTGACAGGGGCAGCTCACTTGTCTCCCAGTTCCTGGTTCTGAACCCCTTGTCAGTTTTTTGGTTCCTTTGCGTTCTTTGCGCCTTTGCGTCGAGGTTGAGTTTTTCTAATGACCCGAGAACAACCAGAGAAAAAGCGGGAACGGCAGTGCGGACACGAGGACGCTAAAATATAAGTTCGAAGGCAACGACACAACTTTGGCAGAACCCTGGAGTCGTGACAGGCTTACCGCGGGTAGCTGTTCTTTACCTATCGCAAGGGAGGGATTGTAGCCATGGCAAAAATGACAGCAGCCGAAGCGGCGGTGCGCGTGATGGAGCGCGAAGGAATCGACATGGCATTCGGAATTCCGGGGGCCGCCATCAACCCGTTGTACGCTGCACTCAGACGCCGCGGCAGCTTTACGCACATCCTTGCGCGCCACGTCGAGGGGGCGGCGCACATGGCCGAGGGGTATACGCGCGCGGTGGCCGGCAACATCGGCGTCTGTATCGGTACCTCCGGGCCGGCAGGCACCGACATGATCACGGGGCTGTACTCGGCCTCCGCGGATTCGATCCCGATCCTGTGCATCACGGGGCAGGCACCGCGCGCGAGGATGCACAAGGAGGACTTTCAGGCGGTGGATATCGCTTCGATTGCCAAGCCGGTCTCCAAATGGACGGTGACGGTGATGGAACCGGCGCAGGTTCCGCGCACATTCCAGCAGGCATTTCATGTCATGCGCTCGGGCCGTCCGGGGCCGGTGCTGATCGACCTGCCGTTCGATGTGCAGATGGCGGAAATCGAGTTCGACGACGAAACGTACGAGCCGCTGCCGGTGTACAAACCCAAAGCTTCGCGCGCGCAGATCGAGAAAGCGATGGCCATGTTGAACAGTGCCGAACGGCCGCTGATCGTGGCGGGAGGCGGCATCATCAACCCCGATGCTTCGGACCTGCTGGTCAAATTCGCCGAGATCACCAACGTGCCGGTAATCCCCACGCTGATGGGCTGGGGCACGATCCCGGATGATCACCCGCTCATGGCCGGCATGGTGGGACTGCAAACGTCGCATCGCTACGGCAATGCCACCATGCTCGCGTCGGACTTCGCGCTTGGCATCGGCAACCGCTGGGCCAACCGCCACACCGGATCGGTCGAGGTGTATACCAAGGGTCGCAAGTTCGTGCACGTCGATATCGAGCCTACGCAGATCGGGCGCGTATTCAGTCCCGACTATGGCATTGCCTCGGACGCCAAGGCCGCGCTCGAGCTTTTCGTGCAGGTCGCGCAGGAATGGAAGGCGGCAGGCAGGCTCAAGAACCGCAGCGCCTGGGCCGACCAATGCACCGCACGCAAGGGCTCGGTCGAATATCTGCGCAAGACCAACTACGAAAACAAGCCGATGAAGCCGCAGCGCGTCTATCAATGCATGAACAATGCATTCGGCAAGGACGCCTGCTACATCAGCACCATCGGCCTGTCGCAAATCGCCGCCGCACAGTTCCTGCACGTCTACAAACCGCGCCACTGGATCAACTGCGGCCAGGCCGGTCCATTGGGCTGGACGGTGCCGGCCGCGCTCGGCGTACGCGCGGCCGATCCGACCCGCAAGATCGTCGCGCTGTCCGGCGATTACGACTTCCAGTTCTTGATCGAAGAGCTCGCAGTCGGTGCCCAGTTCAAGCTGCCGTATCTGCATATCGTCGTGAACAACGCCTACCTCGGGTTGATCCGCCAGTCCCAGCGCGGTTTCGACATGGACTATTGCGTGCAGCTCGCCTTCGATAACGTCAACGCCCCGGAAGTCCGGGGCTACGGCGTGGACCACGTCAAGGTCGCCGAGGGCCTGGGCTGCAAGGCGATCCGGGTCTGGAGGCAGGAGGAGATCGACCCCGCGATCCAGCAGGCCGACAAGTGGATGGCCGAACTCAAGGTGCCGGTCGTGATCGAAATAATGTTAGAGCGCATCACCAACATTTCGATGGGTACCGAGATCGACAAAGTAATGGAGTTCGAGGAATTGGCGGCAAGCCCGGCGGATGCACCATCGGCTGTGGGGTTGTTGGACTAGCAGTTCGTCGTGCCTGCCTGCCGACCTCATAAACTGTTTTCACCGCAGAGGCGCTGGTGCCGGTCAAGTTCGACGTCGTCGGCATCACGCCCAGGGACCAGGCGATGGCTTCGGCCGCTCCGAAACATTCCCCGCGTTTTACCATCGATGAATCGGGATTGCTGCATGACACACGGTCGCTCGCTGCTTTGGCAATCGCCTTTATCTCCGGGTCCTGGGGTTTGGGCTCTGATCCCGTGAATGCATTGCAGCGCAGACGAATCGGCCTGCTGACGATGATATTTTTTTGCGGTTGCGCCGCCACACCCCCGGCTATTCACTTTGTGGAGGAATATGGGCCGCCGCCCGACGCAATGCCAACCCGTGCGGGCAGAGCGGCCGTAACCTCCGAAACCGCGCCGCAACTGACGGCCCGGGGGTTCGTCAAGCTCGGCCGGCTCGATGTCAGGGCGAAAGACGATGCGACAACCGCACTGCTCAAGGAAGCCTCCAGGTTGGGCGCGGACGTCGTTTTCCTGCATGAGGACAATCTCGTTGCAGACTTGTCCCGCGAGAAATGC
>DATFUO010000091.1:0-7180 GCA_035260785.1 Burkholderiales bacterium | reverse complement strand
AACCAGGTCGCCGTGGAGATCGTGCGCATCCGCGCGGGTAATGCGCACCTGGACGATATCGCCGGCTCTGGCATTTCCGGCCTTTCGGATATGCACGACGCCGTCGATTTCCGGCGCATCGGCGCTGGACCGGCCGGTGGCTTTGTTATCGCCGGCCTCGTCCACCAGCACGCTGAGCGTCCTGCCGACTTTGCGCTTGAGGCGCCGCGCGCTGATTCTTTCCTGCACAGCCATGAAGCGGGCGCGACGTTCTTCCCGGACTTCGTCCGCAAGCGCATCGGGCAGCGCATTGGCGGAAGCACCCTGCACCGGAGAATAGGCGAAACATCCGACGCGATCGAGCTGCGCCTCTTCGAGAAACTCCAGCAACTCGGAGAATTCGTCTTCCGTCTCCCCCGGGAATCCGGCGATAAACGTGCTGCGGATCGTAAGATCGGGACAGATCTCGCGCCAGGCGCGAATGCGTTCCAGGTTGTTTTCCGCGTTCGCGGGGCGCTTCATCAATTTGAGTATGCGCGGACTGGCGTGCTGAAACGGAACATCGAGATAGGGCAGGACTTTGCCTGCCGCCATCAGCGGTAGAACTTCGTCGACATGGGGGTAGGGGTAGACGTAGTGCAGGCGCACCCATACCCGGAGTTCGCTGAGCGCCTGCGCCAGTTCGGTCATGCGGGTTTTCACCGGCCGCCCACCCCAAAAGCCGGTTCGATACTTGATGTCCACGCCATAAGCGCTGGTGTCCTGCGAGATCACGAGCAATTCCCGTACGCCGGCCTTCACCAGGTTCTCGGCTTCCTGCATGACCTCGCCGATCGGACGGCTGACCAGATCACCTCGCATCGAGGGAATGATGCAGAAGGTGCAGCGATGGTTGCAGCCTTCGGAAATCTTCAGATAAGCAAAGTGCTTGGGCGTGAGTTTTATTCCCTGCGGCGGCACGAGATCCGAGAACGGATCGTGCGGCTTCGGCAGGTGGTCGTGCACGGCGCTCATGACCCGATCGGTGGCGTGCGGTCCGGTGACGGCCAGGACTTTCGGGTGCGCCTGTTTGACCAGGTCACCCTTCGCACCGAGACAGCCGGTGACGATGACCTTTCCGTTTTCTGCGAGCGCTTCGCCGATGGCATCGAGCGATTCTTTCACGGCCGCGTCGATGAAGCCGCAGGTGTTGACGACGACGAGGTCCGCATCCCGATAGCTGCCGGAGATGAAATACCCCTCGGCGCGCAGCTTGGTGAGGATGCGCTCCGAATCCACCAGAGCCTTTGGGCAGCCGAGCGATACGAATCCAACCCTGGGTTGCATCGGTTGTTCGCGCCCAGCAGCTGTTTTGGTGAGGCTCATGTGGTGGCGGGATGAAAAACGGCGCGGAACCGGCAGTTCCGCGCCGTGCAAGTTATTGTCGCTATTTTTTCAGGAAGCGGCTTTTTTTTGCGGCTGCTTGAAATCTTCCGATTCGGCGGGAGGCATGTCCGGCTTCGGGTCGCCGGCAGCACCGGCAAAATTGGTTCCGAACGGGAAATTGCCGAAGATCGAACGCGCCTGCTTCTGAAGCTGCTGCTGCATGTCGAGAAAGGTGGTCGCGCTTTGTTCAAGGTAACTCGACATCAGACCCTGGATGGTCGGCCCCTGCATTTTCACGAACTGGCTCCATGCTTCGGCATTCAGCATCGGGTTGTCGCCGAACTTCGGTACGCTCTGTTCTTGCAGCCGCCGTTGAATTTCGACGAAGGTCTGAATGTTCTTATCCAGATAACTGCCCATCATTCCCTGCATGGCGTTGCCATAGAAACGGATGATCTGCGACAGCATGTCCGATGAAAACATCGGCGCGCCGGCACTTTCTTCCTCGAGAATGATCTGCAGAAGGATGGCGCGAGTGAGGTCTTCCTCACTCTTGGCATCGATCACTTTGAAAACCACCTGATCGAGTACGAGCTGTTTCACGTCGGCGAGAGTGATGTAGCTGCTGGTGGCTGTATCGTACAGACGGCGGTTCGGATATTTCTTTATCAGGCGTAGTTCTTCAGTCATTTTTGTGCAGTCCGGAAAGTTACCCTGCATTCATCGTTTGTCAGACTGGGGATAAGTCTGCGGCGGCGCGCTAGAGCGGCATTATAACCATATGAAAATTGGCTTTTCCCAAACTTTATGCGTTGCGAAAGAAATATTTGACACAATTTTTTCCGATGCTTATTATTGATCTGATGCAACGCAACAAATTGCTGCGTAGTCACGCAGAAAAAGACCGTTTAGTGTTTTAAGAATATGAGGTTACAACATGAATCAAGCTGCCGAAAAATTTGTCGCATTGAACAAGAGACAGGCTGAGATGGCGATTCGGGCGTTTCAGATCGGGTTTGGCGCGTGGGAAATGCTGATCAAGCTGAATCTCGAGGCAACCAGATCCCTTCTAGAGGAGGGCATGGCAAACATCAGTGCCCTTCCCACGGTGGGCGACATGGCGGGCCTGTCCGCATGGTCCGGGCAGTTCCAGGCGGCGGGCGATAAATTGTCGGGTTACTCCAGAAACGTATACGAGATCAGCGGTCAGGCCGCTAAAGAACTGGGCAACCTCCTGGAACAGTCATTGCTTGTTAGTAATCAGGAAGTCTTGGAATGGGTCGAGGAAGCGTTGAAAACCTCGTCGATCCCCCAGACGGAAGCTGCGGCGGCTGCGGCAAAAGCGGCCATGGCGAATGCCAAGACTGTTATTGAAGGAATTTCGAAGGCCGTCCGACAGACGGCCGGATACGCGGATGCCAATGTACGGGCGGCCGCAGCGGCGACGGCAGAGGCCGTGAAGGGTGTCGCGAAGTAAGGAATGCAAGGCTCCTCCCCCTTTATCTAAAGGTCATCCTTTGGTAAAGGTTCAACCCCGGCGGTAACCCGCCGGGGTTTTTTTTGCCCTGAATCAGTGCACAAAAGGTCAGTTGGATGACATGAAACGGCACTGAAAAGCCGTCGCGCTGCCACGGCTCTTAAGACATGTGCTGTCCGCCGTTGATGGAAATGTTGGCGCCCGTGACGAAAGCGGCTTCATCCGACGCCAGATAGATAATCAGGCCGGCCACTTCGGCCGGCAGTCCCAGCCGATTCAGCGGAATCTGCGGCAGAATCTTCGAATCCAGAATTTCCTGGGGAATCGCAGTCACCATCTTGGTGCCGATATATCCCGGCGAGATGGTATTGACGGTCACACCTTTGCGTGCCACCTCGTAAGCCAGCGCTTTGGTGAATCCGTGCATGCCGGCCTTGGCGGCCGAATAATTGGTCTGGCCGAATGCGCCTTTCTGGCCATTGACCGATGACACATTGATGACGCGGCCCCACCCTCGCTCGACCATGCCGTCGAGCACCTGCTTGGTCATGTTGAACACGCTGTCCAAATTGGTGCGAATGACGGCATCCCAGTCGGCTTTGGTCATCTTCTTGAATGTCATGTCGCGCGTGATGCCGGCATTGTTGACCAGCACGTCGACCGGGCCGACTTCGGACTGCACTTTTTGCAGACAGGCGGCGCATGAATCGAAATCCGCCACATCCGCGCCATAGCCACGAAAATCGTAGCCACGTTTTTTCATTCCTGCCAGCCACTCGCCCGCGGTCTTGTTTTCCGGTGAGTGCGTCGTGACGACCACATAACCCTGGTCCGCCATTTTCGTACAGATGGATTCACCCAGGCCGCCCATGCCCCCGGTAACCAGAACGATTCTTTTTGCCATGACCGTCTTCCTTCTCGATTCGTTTTTATTGTCCTGCCAGGCATTGCTAACCCGATTTCTCCTTCACGTACCGACCCGGCGCCGCCTCGATTACCGGGTGTTGCGGATTTCCAAGTTCCACTGGGGCAGGCTTGCGTACACCGGATCGATTGCTCAACCACGCAGCCCAGTGCTGCCACCAGCTGCCGGCGTACTGCGTTGCGCCAGCAAACCACCCGTCCGCATCCGGATCGACAGATGAATTGAGCCAGAAGTGCCTGCGGTTCTTCGAGACGGGATTCACGATCCCGGCCACATGTCCGCTTGCACCCAGCACGAATTCAGTGCGCCCGCCCAACAATCTGACACTTGCGTAGGCGGATTTCCACGGCACGATGTGGTCTTCACGCGTTGCGACAATGTAGGCAGGGACGGTGATTTCGCCCAGATCCAGCGGTGCGCCGCATGCTTCGAGTCTACCGGGAATTATCAGATTATTCTCGAGGTACATGTTGCGCAGATAGTATGCATAGAGCCGCCCGGGCAGATTGCTGCCATCGGCATTCCAGTAGAGCAGGTCGAAGGCCCGAGGCGACCTGCCTTTGAGATAGTTGTTGATGACAAAATGCCATATCAGGTCGTTGGCGCGCAGCGTCGCGAATGTGTTCGCGAGCTTGCTTCCGGGCATTGTTCCCGGAAGTCTAAAATCCTGTTCGCTACGCTCGACAAATTCGCGGTCGATGTAGACACTTATGTCTCCGGTTTCAGAAAAATCCAGCATCGTCGCCAGCAGCGTAAGCGAAGCGATCCGTTTATCGTCCCGTGCGGCCATTACCGACAGGGCGCAGGAGAGCAGCGTGCCACCCACGCAGAAGCCGAGTGCATTGATCTTGCCGGCGCCGCTGATCGCCTTGACCGCGTCGAGCGGGGCGAGCACGCCTTTGCCGATGTAGTCGTCCCATCCGAGCTGGCCCAGCTCCGGCGGAATGTTTCGCCAGGAAACTATGAACGTGCTGAAACCCTGTTCCACGCAGTACCGGACAAAGGAATTTTCGGGCTGCAGGTCGAGGATGTAATACTTGTTGATGAACGGCGGCACGATCAGCAGCGGAATTCCATAGACTTCCGGGGTTGCCGGCGCGTACTGGATCAACTGCATCACTTCGTTCTCGAATACTACCGATCCGGGTGTGATGGCGAGATTGCGGCCGACTTCGAAGGCCTGCTCGTCCGTCATGGATATGCGCCCGCGGGCGACGTCGCCCGTCAGCAGTTTCATGCCTTGCGCCAGGCTCTCTCCGCCGGTTTGCGCGGCCAGCTTGATAACTTCGGGATTCGTCGCCGCATAATTGGTCGGCGACATGGCATCCGCCATCTGGCGCAACTGGAATTGCAGTCGCCGCTTGGCGTGCGGTTCCAGTTCGGCCAATTCGCCGAGCTCGCGCAGAAAACGCGCGTTCAGCAGATAGGTCTGCTGCAGGTAGTGGAAGAAGGGTAACCCCCATTCGGGCGCCTCGAAGCGATGGTCATCCACTGCTGCGCCAATCGCGGTACTTTCGCCGGGCGTGATCAGTTGATTCCAAAGAGACAAGTGGTCCCGATAGAACGTCTCTTCCAGTGCGCGCAATTTTTCGAGTTGGCGGCCTTCTGCGGTCGCAAAAATGCGCACGAGGGCCGCGATGTCCCCGATGCCGGCGGCTGGATGATCGCGCAGGAGTTTTTCGACCATGCCCGCATTGGCGCGGGTGATTTCCTGCAAAACATCGCCCGGGAACTTGGCTGGAGAGGTCATGGCGCCGTTGAAAATGCGGGCGAGTAGGGTGACAAAGCGGTTAGAATTCTTGACTGTCGATTCCCATGAGTCAAGCGCGCGTCCCGTGTATATCGTCGCTATCGGGTGGCTTTACGTCGTCATCATGATGGCGCTCACCGAGACGAGTTTCATGTCCGGCGCCGTGACCATCCTGTGCTATGGCATTCTGCCGCTGGGACTGCTGCTTTGGATACTGGGTGCGCCGCGGCGACGGCGTCGCACCACCGTATCACGCGACACCGCTGACGAAAAAGCGGACCAGCGCAATTGAACCGATTCCCAGGCAAATCAGCACGACCTGCTCGAGGGTGGCGCGCAATTCCGGACGCCGGTGCAGGCCGGGAATCAGATCGGCCACCGAGACATAGAGCATGCTCGCCGCCGCAAACCCAAGCAGTGTCGGCACCCAGTCCTGCATTGAACGCAGGGCGAAGTAGGCGAGCAATCCGCCGACCAGGGTCGCGCCACTGGAAATCAGGTTGAAGGCGAACGCCCTGGTTTTGCTGAAGCCGGAATGCAGCAGGATCAAGAAATCACCGACTTCCTGGGGTATTTCGTGGGCGATGATCGCCAGCGCTGTGACGATGCCCAGTCCGGTATCCGCCATGAAGGCGGCGGCGATCAGGACGCCGTCGACGAAATTGTGAATGGTGTCGCCGACCATGATCATCATGCCGCTGCGGCCGTGATCGTTCGGATCGCCGTGGTGATCGTGCGCCTCGCATTGTTCCGCATGGCAGTGCCGCCAGAGCACCAGCTTTTCCAGCACGAAGAAGAACAGAATTCCACCCAGAATGACGGCGGCGAGGCGGTGTGCGCTGCCGGACTGTTCGAAAGCGTGCGGCAATATCTCCAGGAAAACCGCACCCAACAGCGCGCCGATGGCATAGCTGATCAGCATCGGCACCTGGTGCGCGGCGGCCCGCAAGGCAAGTGCAGCGGCGCCGACCACGCTGAGTATCGCGCCCGCGACCGACGCAACGATGATCCATGAAAGGGTGGACATGCGGACTGGGTGAGTGAAGCAAACGATGCAGTATAACGGGCCTGTCAGGCGGACCGGTCAGTCCCCGATCCAGATCAGCGCAGCCATCCGACCCGATACCTTGTCGCGCCGGTGGGAAAAGAAGCGCGCCGGTTCCGAATAAGTGCATTGCCCGCCACCATATACGTTCAGGACCCCGGCCCGGGCCAGCCGCTGGCGGGCAAGAACGAATAGATCGGCGAGCCATTTGCCTGGTCTGTGTGGGTGAATTGCATAACTCGCGGCCGGATCGACCGCAATAAATGCGTCACGCACTTCATTGCCGACTTCGAATGCCGATGGCCCAATTGCCGGGCCCAGGAATGCGAGCAAATCCTGCGGGGCCGTGTCGAGTGCCCGAACCGTGTTTTCAATGACGCCGGCGGCCAGGCCGCGCCAGCCGGCATGGGCCGCGGCGATAACATTGCCGGTACGCCCCGCAAACAGGATCGGCAGGCAATCCGCGACCATCACCACACTTACACAGCCGGGGCTGGAGGCAAATGACGCATCGGCCTCCACCGGATGGGTCATCGTTGCTGCGTCCACGACGGCCTTGCCGTGCACCTGGTTCAGCCATTTCGGCTCGGCGGGCAGGAAGTCCCGGAGCAAACGGCGGTTGGCGTCGACTGCTTCAGG
>DATFUO010000090.1:0-6037 GCA_035260785.1 Burkholderiales bacterium | reverse complement strand
CTTCAGTTGCGCCGTCGCCTCGCCTTCCTTCATCGTTGCGAAACGCGTGCGCTGGCTCGCCGAATTGCCGAACAGCACGTCGATGGCGGTCAGCCGCTTGAAATAGTGGCTGACGTTGAGTTCGTCGGTCATGCCCATGCCGCCATGCAACTGGATCGCCTGCTGGCCGACGAAGCGGCCCGCGCGGCCGGTCATTTCCTTCGCCGCGGCAACGGTGCGCCGGCGCTCCGAAACATCCGCCGAGTCGATTTTCGAAGCGGCCAGCAACGCCATCGAGCGCGCCTGCTCCAGTTGCACCAACATGTCGACCGCGCGATGCTGCAACGCCTGGAAGCGGCTGATCGGCTGGCCGAATTGCTGCCGCGTCTTCAGATACTCCACCGTCGCCGCGTGCAATGCGTCCATGATGCCGACTGCCTCCGCGCACAACGCGGCCATCGCACGATCGAGCACTGTATCGATCAAGGGCATGGCCTGGTCGAGGGTGCCGATCACCGATTCGGGACCGACTTTCACGCCGGAGAGTTGCAGGTCGAGTGCGCGAGTTCCGTCGAACAGGGGATATTCCTGGCCGCCGAGATTTTCCTCGTCGGCCTCGACGATGAACAGGCTGACGCCGCGCGCGTCTGGTGGGCTGCCTGCGGTGCGCGCCGACACGATGAATTTGTCCGCCACCGAGCCATGCAATACCAACGTCTTCTCGCCTTCCAGCACAAAGTTGTTGCCGTCCCGGATCGCCTGCGTCCCGACATGGCCGAGATCGAAACGGGCGTTCGGCTCGGCATGCGCGAAGGCCAGAATCATCGAGCCGTCGATGAGCTTCGGCAGCAGGATCTTTTTCTGCCATTCGGCCGCGCCCAACGCCACGCAGCCTCCGGCCAATACCACGGTCGCCAGATAGGGTTCGAGCGTCAGATTGCGGCCGAGCGCTTCCATCACCAGCATCGTTTCCACGCCGCCGCCGCCGAATCCGCCGTCCTCGGGAGAGAACGGCACGCCGAGCACGCCCAGCGAAGCCAGCCCCTCCCAGAGCTGCACATTCATCGGCTGGCGATCCGCGAGCATCTTGCGCCGTTGCTCGAAGCTGAAATTTTTCTCGAGGAAGCGATTCACGCTGTCCTTGAGCATCGTCTGTTCTTCTGTAAGCGAAAAATCCATATCTGTAAACACTGAACCACGGAGGACACGGAGGACAAGGAGAAATTAAAATGCCACGCAATTTTCTCCGGCTCACGTTCTATCTATTGTTTTCTTCCGTGTCCTCCGTGTCCTCCGTGGTGAACGATTTTGACTTTCAAAGTCCCAGAACCATCTGCGCGATGATGTTGCGCTGGATTTCGTTGGACCCGCCGTAAATGGTGGTCTTGCGGTAGTTGAAGTAGCGAGCCGCGAGCGGCGCGGCGTAGTCGGGGCCGACATGCGCGCCGATCCAGTGATCGCCCCAGGCCATCGGCAGGTGCGGCAGCGCGTAAGGTCCGACGGCGTCCATCATCAGCTCGGTGAGTTCCTGCTGGATCTCGGTGCCCTTGATCTTGAGGATGGAGGCTTCCGGGCCCGGGGCCTTGCCGTCACGATCCGCACTCGCCACCCGCAGGCAGGTGATCTCGAGCGCCATCAGGTCGATCTCCACACGGGCAACACGATCGCGGAACAGGGGGTCTTCCATCAGCGGCCTGCCGCCCTCCTGTTCCTGCGTGGCGATGTGCTTCAGGTATTGCAGCTCGCGTTTCGATGCGCCGACGCCGGCGATGCCGGTGCGCTCGTGCGACAGCAGGAACTTGGCGCAGGCCCAGCCCCTGCCTTCCTCGCCGACGAGGTTCTGCACCGGTACCTCGACGTTCTCGAACCAGATTTCGTTGACCTCGTGCTCGCCATCGAGGGTAATGATCGGCCGCACCGTGATGCCGGGGGAATGCATGTCGATCAGCAGGAAGGAAATGCCGTCCTGCTTCTTGCCCTCGCTGGAGGTGCGCACCAGGCAGAAGCACATATCGGCCCACTGCCCGTGCGTGTTCCAGGTTTTCTGGCCGTTGACGATGTATTGGTCGCCTTTGCGTTCGGCACGGGTCTTCAGCGACGCGAGGTCCGATCCCGATCCCGGCTCGGAATAGCCCTGGCACCACCAGTCTTCGCTGGACAGGATGCGCGGCAGATAATGTATTTTCTGCGGTTCGGTGCCGAAGGCGATGATCACCGGGCCGACCATATGCAGTCCGAAGGGCGTCAGCCGCGGCGCGCCGGCCGCCGCGCTCTCGTCTTCAAAAATGAAGCGCTGGATCGAAGACCAGCCGGTGCCACCGTATTGCGCCGGCCAGCCAGCCGCAATCCAGCCCTTCTCGAACAGGATTTTCTGCCAGCGCACGTAGTCGTCCTTGCCCAGGCGCTTGTGCTCGAGGACTTTTCTCGACAGGTCGCCAGGCAGATGGCTGCGGATGAATTCACGCACTTCGGCGCGAAATGCGGTTTCTTCCTTCGTGTAATTCAGGTCCATCGGGGAATTCCTGGTGGGATCGATGCGGCCAGAGGCCTTCGGGCCGTCGCGAGGCAACACGCCGGGCAAGGAAGGATAAGCGATGCCCCGAGCCCAGGCAAATCCCGGCTGGATGCGAGGCGCCGCGCGGCTCTATAATGACCGTCCGAATCAATGCTTTTGCGCAGCCTCGACCGAGGCTGATCGATGAGGACGCTGCCATGAACATGCCAGACGAAAAAGCCCTGCGGCACCTGAACGCTTCACTGAACCTGGAACCCTTGTGGATCCCGTTTACCGCCAACCGCCAGTTCAAGGCCGCGCCGCGCCTGCTGGTGTCGGCAAAAGACATGTACTACCAGACCCATGACGGCCGCAAGGTGCTCGACGGCATCGCCGGCCTGTGGGCGGTCAATGCCGGCCACTGCCGCGCCCCGATCGTCGAGGCGATCCAGAAACAGGCGGCCACCATGGATTACGCCACCGGATTCCAGATGCATCATCCCGCCGCCTTCCAGGCCGCGGAAAAACTGGTCTCGATCACGCCGCAGGGCATGAACCGGGTGTTCTTCACCAACTCCGGCTCCGAAGCCGTCGACACCGCGCTCAAGATCGCGCTGGCGTACCACCGTGTACGCGGGGAAGGCACGCGGCGCATCCTGATCGGACGCGAGCGCGGCTATCACGGCGTGGGCTTCGGAGGCATCTCGGTCGGCGGCATGGTCGGCAACCGCAAGACCTTCGGCAACATGCTCGGGTCGGTGGACCACATGCGTCACACGCACGACCCGGCGCGCAACGCCTTTTCACGCGGGCAACCCGAGCACGGCGCCGAACTGGCCGACGATCTCGAACGGCTGGTGCAACTGCACGACGCATCCAATATCGCCGCGGTGATTGTCGAACCGGTCGCGGGTTCGACCGGCGTGCTCCTGCCACCCAAGGGTTATCTGCAAAGACTGCGCAGCCTGTGCGACAAGTACGGCATCCTGCTTATTTTCGACGAAGTCATCACGGGTTTCGGCCGGACCGGAAAAGCCTTTGCGGCGCAGACCTTCGGCGTGACGCCGGACATCATCACCTGCGCCAAGGCGCTGACCAATGCAGCCGTGCCCATGGGCGGCGTGGTCGTGAAGCAAGGCATTTACGACACCTTCATGGAAAAAGGCGGACCCGATGCCGCCATCGAGTTCTACCACGGCTACACCTATTCCGGCCATCCGCTGGCGGCCGCGGCCGCCTGCGCGTCCCTCGATCTGTTCAAGGAAGAGAAACTGTTCGAGCGCGCCGCCGAGCTGGCCCCGTACTGGGAAAACGCGGCGCATGCTCTCAAGGGTCTGCCGCATGTAATCGACATCCGCACGATCGGACTGGTGGTCGGCATCGAACTGCAATCCATGGCCGACAAACCCGGTGCGCGCGCTTTCGAAGCTTTCCTGCGCGCCTACAACAAGAATGTCCTGATCCGCACCACCGGCGACACGATCGCCCTGTCGCCACCGTTCATCATCGAAAAAGCGCAGATCGACCAGCTCTTCGATACCGTGCGCGACGTTCTCAAGACGCTCCCCTGAATACAACTGAACCACGGAGTGCACGGAGGACACGGAGGAATCTGAGATCAAAACATTTTTCGTAACACGGCGTCCGCAACAACGGAATGAATTTTGCAGGTGGTCTGCATATTGTTTGCACTTCTCCGTGTACTCCGTGTCCTCCGTGGTGAGCGCCTTTTTGGAATGCATGCAATGAAATTCGTCGTCGCCCAGATGCAGCATGAGACCAACACCTTCTCGCCGGTGCCGACGCCGTGGGAGGAGTTCGGGCCGAAGGGACCGTATCTCGGCCGCGATGCGTTCGAAGCGATGCAGGGCAAAGGAATGGCCATGGCGGCCTTCCTCGATCTTGCCGCAAAAGTCGGCGCGGAAGTGATTACGCCGGTCGCAGCCTGGGCGAATCCAAGCGGGCCGGTAGACGGCAGCGCCTACGACCGCATCTGCGAGGCAATTTGCAATGACGTTGCCAAGGGCTGCGACGCCGTGCTGCTCGACCTGCATGGCGCGATGGTGGTGGCGAACCGTACCGACGACGGCGAAGGCACCTTGCTCGAAAAAATCCGCGCCATTGCGCCACGTACGCCGATCGCCGTGTCACTGGACCTGCACGCCAACGTCACCGAGCGCATGGTGCGCAACTGCGACATCATCACCGGCTACAAGACCTACCCGCATGTAGACCAGTACGAATCCGGCGGGCTGGCCGGCGCAATTCTGATGCGCATGATGAAAGGCGAGGTCAAGCCGGTGATGGCCTGGGGTAACGCGCCGATCCTGGCTCAGACGCTGCGCCAGAACACCGCCGAAGGGGCGATGAAGGATTTTGTCGAAGCCGCCCACGCCGCGGAACGTGGCGGCCTGCTGGCCGCCACCGCGTTCGGCGGCTTCCAGATGGCGGACATTCACGACGCCGGCATCAGCGTGGTCACGGTTTGCGACGGCAATAAAGCTGCCGCCGAGAGCGCGTGCAATCGGATCCTGGACGTCGCCTGGGCGCAGAAGGAAGATTTCATCTACCGCGGGCAGCCGCTCGAGCAGTCGATCGCGCAGGCCAGGCGCATGGGCGAACAGTCGGGTGGACCGATTCTGCTGCTGGATCACGCCGACAACTGCGCCTCCGGTTCGACGCAGGACACGATGTACGTACTGCGTGAGGCACTGCGCCAGGGCCTGTCCGGTATCGCAGTTGCGCCGATCCGCGATCCTGAAGCCGTGGCGAAGCTGGTCGAGGCCGGCATGGGGGCCAAGGTCACGCTGCCGGTAGGCGGCAAGATGGATATGCCGTCGATCCGGCGCAAAGGTGAGCCTTTGACGCTGACCGGTGTAGTCCGCACCATCACGGACGGCGAGTACACCATCACCGGACCGCAGTTCACCGGCATGCGCTGCTTCATGGGCAGGACCGTGGTGCTCGACACCGGCACCGCGCTGGTCGTCATCTCCGACCGCAACCAGGAACCCTGGGACCGCGGCGTATATGAAAGTGTGGGTATCGACCCCGCCCGCCAGCGCTACCTGCTGCTGAAGTCGCGGATGTACTTCCGTCCGGTGTTCCTGCCGATCGCAAAAGGCATGGTGTTCTGCGACGCGCCGGGCGTGTCATCCTCGGACTGGACCGAATTCGACTACCGCAAGCTGCGCAGACCGATCTATCCGCTCGACGACAATTTTGCCAACGGTCGCAACGCTGTCGCGGCGTAACAGTGATTTAAATTCCAACAAGCACTCACCGCTGAGGACGCAGAGGACGCAGAGGAAAGGCAAGAGAGAGAAAAGCATACCAGGGGTCAAATCCGTCATTCGCCGACGATCAATTGCAGTAAAAGTTTGCAGCATTGACGAACAGTCCTTTATTGACCCCAAGTTACTGTTTCCTCGTTTTTGGTTTTCCTCCGCGTCCTCTGCGTCCTCCGCGGTGAGCGCTTAAACGTAAAGAGGGAAGTTACATGAACAAACCACTCAGTCAGGCTTCAGTCCTGGAAGAACTCCACCACTACATCGGCGGCGCAGA
>DATFUO010000089.1:0-8894 GCA_035260785.1 Burkholderiales bacterium | reverse complement strand
CATCTCCTGGATGAAGACTTCGGTACGGGCCCACGCATAGTGCGGCACGCCCGCCTTGGTGATGTAGAACGCGCCAGCCTGGAATTCCTTCATGACCATCGGATTGTAGCGTTCGCCGATGCCGGACCAATAAGTTCCCTTTAGTACGGTGACCGTACGCTCGTCCGGATGTTTATGCGGCGGCAGTTTGTACCCTGAGGGCATCTTGGCGCGGAAGATATAAGGCCCAGGCTGCGACGGACTGCCGTAGAGCAACACCATGCTCATGCCGTAAGGCACCGATTTATTGGGTACCCATTTGATGTTTTCCGGATCGGCGGTAACGAAGTTGCCGTTCATCAACACGGTCATGCCGTCGTTTTCCCCTTCGCCATGGGCAACGGGCAGCGCCAGCAATCCCAGCGACAATCCTGCAGCCAGCGTGAGTTTCTTGATCGGAACTTCCATCCAGTTTCTCCTCTCGTTCTTGATCTGATTTTATTGTTTTCCCCGCGCGAAATGGTATCACCTTATGGGCGCAGGGTAGGGGCGGGCAGATGCGTCGGCCCGGCCTTTGCAATGGCAATGAGCGGGGATTGTGGTCCTTTCGCCCCAACGCGATCCGTCCATCCTTCTGCGCATGCGCCTCAGGACCGCCAACACGCTTAAGCGCGTCGGCGTCCCAAGCAATTGGTGATTGCTTGGTCGAACCCAGCGGGGTCTCGAAGTACTCCCCACTTCAGCCAATAAAAAAGCGACCGCGAGGGTCGCTTATTTATTGGCGGAGAGGGGGGGATTCGAACCCCCGTTAGGCTATGAACCTAAACACGCTTTCCAGGCGTGCGACTTAAACCACTCATCCACCTCTCCGCATCTTCATCACTCCGGTCTGCCTTGGTGTTGCAAGGCTCGCGGAAGGCGCGAAGAATACTTGAGACCCACTTTCAAGTCAAAGAAACAAGGAGTTCTGCGCGCGCCCGTTCGCGGAAACCACGGGCGCAATGCGGATTACATTCCCTTCTTCAACTGTTCGAGGATGGCCGGATTCTCCAAGGTGGAAATATCCTGCGTAATCTCTTCGCCCCGGGCGATCGAGCGCAGCAAGCGCCGCATGATTTTCCCCGAGCGGGTCTTGGGCAGGTTGTCGCCGAAGCGGATGTCTTTCGGTTTTGCAATCGGACCGATTTCCTTGCCAACCCAGTCGCGCAATTCCTGCGCCATGCGCTTGGCTTCCTCTCCGGTCGGGCGCGGTCCCTTGGTGACGACGAACGCAACGACGGCTTCCCCGGTGAGGTCGTCGGGACGGCCGACCACTGCGGCCTCCGCAACCAGTTTCGTATTTGCGACCAGCGCGGATTCGATTTCCATCGTCCCCAGCCGGTGCCCGGACACGTTGAGCACGTCGTCGATGCGGCCCATGATCCAGAAGTAACCATCGAGATCGCGGCTTGCGCCATCGCCGGCCAGGTAGTACTTGCCCTTGAAATCTTCCGGATAGTAACTCTGTTTGTAACGCTCCGGATCTCCCCAGATGGTGCGGATCATCGAGGGCCACGGCTTTTTGATGACCAGAATGCCGCCTTTGCCTTTCTCGACATCGTGCCCGGTCTCATCGACGATCGCTGCGATGATGCCCGGCAACGGCATCGTGCAGGAACCCGGCTTTAGCGGCGTGGCGCCGGGCAGGGGGGTGATCATGTGCCCGCCGGTTTCGGTCTGCCACCAGGTATCGACTATCGGGCAGCGTCCGCCGCCGACGGTGTTGAAGTACCACATCCAGGCTTCCGGATTGATCGGTTCGCCAACCGAACCGAGCAGCCGAAGACTGGCGAGGTTGTATTTTTTCGGAAGGTCGCTTCCGGCCTTGATCAGCGAACGAATCGCCGTGGGTGCCGTATAAAACACCGTCACTGCGTGATCCTGAATGATCTTCCAGAACCGGCCCGCATCCGGGTAGGTCGGCACGCCCTCGAACACGATTTCCGTGCCACCGACCGCGAGCGGACCGTAGGTAATATAGGTATGGCCCGTCACCCAGCCGACGTCCGCCGTGCACCAGAACACGTCCGCCGGTTTGCTGTCGAATGTCCACTTCATCGTCAGCATCGCCTGCAGCAAGTAGCCGGCGCTGGAATGTTGAACGCCCTTCGGCTTGCCGGTCGACCCCGACGTATAGAGGATGAACAGCGGATGTTCGGCGCCGACCCAGACCGGCTCGCAAACGTCGGGTTGGTTTTGTACCAGGTCGTGCCACCAGATGTCGCGCGGCGTTGTCATTTTGGTGGCGCTGCCGGTGCGCTTGTATACCACGACATTTCTGATGGCTTCGCAGCCGCCCATCGCCAGGGCTTCGTCAATCGCCGGCTTGAGGGCGATCTCCTTGCCGCCGCGCATCTGACCGTCCGCGGTGATGACCGCGGTAGCACCGGCATCGATGATGCGCGGCGGCAAGGAGATCGCCCTGAAGCCGAACACGACCGAATGCGTCGCGCCGATGCGCGCGCAGGCCTGCATGGCAATGACGGCTTCGATCGACATCGGCATGTAGATAATGACGCGCTCGCCCGTCTTGACGCCGAGGGACTTCAGCCCGTTGGCAAACTGGCAGACCCGGTGATAGAGCTGCTTGTAGGTGATCTTGTTGACCGTGCCGTCGTCCGCCTCGAAAATGATCGCGACCTTGTTCGGCTGGCTGTTGAGGTGACGATCCAGGCAGTTATAGGAAACGTTCAGTTCGCCATCGCCGAACCACTTGAAGAAAGGGGCTTTGCTCTCGTCCAGTACTCTGGAAAAGGGTCTTTGCCAGAGGATGTTTTCCCGCGCCAGGCGCGCCCAGAAACCTTCGTAGTCCTTCTCGGCCTCGGCGCACAAGGCCTTATACGCCGGCATGCCGGAAACATTCGCCTGCTTGACGAAATCCGCGGCTGGCGGAAACACCCTGTTTTCATTCAGGACCGATTCGATCGTACTCATTGCATCCTCCCCAATTATTCTGTTATTCGGCCACGGGCGGGAAACCCCTTCCACGGATTATAGCGATAAGTCCCGCGCGCCACCCCCGAGCTGCGCGAGTCGCTTTCTTCGTAGTGTAAAATCCGCCGACTCATATCGACGCAATGCGAAATACAAATGGATTCGGGCAACAGAAAATCACAAGGCATGGTCATGGCGTATACTGCCTGTATCGCGACGTCGCAGCGCGCTGGTCACTGAAAGTCCCGCATTCCACCCATTCGCACCATGACCGCCATTCGCCAGGAAGACCTGATCGAAAGCGTCGCCGACGCCCTGCAGTACATCTCCTACTACCATCCGATGGACTATATCGAGGCCCTCGGAGAAGCGTACCGGATCGAGCAATCGCCTGCAGCGCGCGACGCGATCGCGCAGATCCTGACGAATTCGCGGATGTGCGCGCAAGGCAAGCGCCCCATCTGCCAGGACACCGGAATCGTCGTCGCCTTTCTGAACATCGGCATGGATGTGCGCTGGGAGGGTGCGACCATGAGCGTGGCCGACATGGTCAACGAAGGTGTGCGCCGTGCGTATCTGCATCCGGACAACAAGCTGCGGGCTTCGATACTTTCCGATCCGGCCGGCGGACGCAAGAACACCCGGGATAACACCCCGGCCGTGATCCACATGGAGGTCGTGCCCGGCAACACGCTGGACGTGAAGATCGCCGCGAAAGGCGGGGGTTCGGAGAATAAATCCAAATTCGTGATGCTCAATCCGTCGGACAGCATCGTGGACTGGGTCATGAAAACCGTGCCCACCATGGGTGCGGGCTGGTGTCCGCCGGGCATGCTCGGCATCGGTATCGGCGGAACGGCGGAAAAAGCGATGGTGCTTGCCAAGCAATCCCTGATGGATCCGATCGACATGCACGAACTGAAGCGGCGCGGGCCGAAGAACCGGATCGAGGAGTTGCGTGTCGAACTCTGCGAGAAGGTCAACGCGCTGGGCATCGGAGCACAGGGGCTGGGCGGATTGACCACGGTGCTCGACGTGAAGATCCTGGATTTTCCCACCCACGCAGCGTCGCTTCCGGTGGCAATGATTCCGAATTGCGCGGCGACCCGCCATGCGCACTTCACGCTCGATGGCAGCGGCGCGGCGCGGCTCGATCCGCCGGACCTGGATCGCTGGCCCGACGTGCATTGGGCGCCGGCACCGTCGTCACGTCGTGTCGACCTGGCGAGCGTCACGCGCGAAGAGATCGCCGGCTGGAAGCCGGGAGAAACGCTGCTCTTGAACGGCAAAATACTGACCGGCAGGGATGCGGCGCACAAGCGCATCCAGGATCTGCTGGCGAAAGGCGAGGCGCTTCCCGCGGGGGTCGATTTCCGGAACCGGTTCATCTACTACGTCGGGCCGGTCGACGCGGTGCGTGACGAAGCGGTGGGCCCCGCCGGACCGACGACGGCAACGCGCATGGACAAATTCACGGAGACCATGCTTGCGAAGACCGGATTGCTGGGCATGATCGGGAAGGCCGAACGCGGCCCGGCGGCAATCGAGGCAATTCGCAAGCACCGGGCGGTATACCTGATGGCGGTCGGCGGCGCGGCCTACCTCGTTTCGAAGGCGATCAAGTCCTCGCGCGTGGTCGCCTTTGCCGACCTGGGAATGGAAGCGATCTACGAATTTGAAGTCAAAGACATGCCGGTCACCGTCGCAGTCGACGTCGAGGGCACTTCGGTGCATCAGACCGGGCCGCGCGAATGGCAGGCGAAGATAGGCAAGATTCCAGTAACAACGGTGTGAGGAGCAAAGCAGTGAGGAGTGAGGCAAATGCATGCGCTGCTGCGCGGTTGTGTTTCCCCTCGTCCCTCATCCCTGGCCCCTCGCCCCTCGCAGTTCAATGGCGGGCCTCCCCGCATTGCATGGTAGTGAATCTGGTCAGGTCCGGAAGGAAGCAGCCACAGCTATTTTCTGCAAGTGCCGGGGGTAAGGCTCGCCACCCCATTATGAAAAGCGCTCGCCGCAGAGGACGCGGAGGAAGAACGTCAAGAATGAGGATTCGGACAGTTCCGAATACAAGCGAACAACCTGAACTTTTGGCATCGTTCATGTGCGCCACAAAAACTCCATCATGATGACCATTTGGTTTTCTTCAGCGTACTCTGCGTCCTCAGCGGTGAGTGTTTTTATTGAGAGCCTCCGAGGATCGATGTGACGTTAGCACTGGCGCGAAAGTGGCGCCCCAGGAATTTCTCCGAACTGGTCGGCCAGGAACATGTGGTTCGCGCCATCAGCAATGCGCTTACACAGAACCGGCTGCATCACGCCTACCTGCTGACCGGCACGCGTGGCGTCGGCAAGACCACGCTCGCGAGGATCATCGCCAAGGCGCTCAACTGCGAGACCGGCGTGACCGCCATGCCGTGCGGAAAGTGCACGGCCTGTGTGGAGATCGATGCCGGTCGGTTCGTGGACCTGATCGAGCTCGATGCCGCATCCAACACCCAGGTCGACAACATGCGCGAATTGCTGGAAGGCGCCCTGTATGCGCCGACCAGCGGGCGCTTCAAGGTGTACATCATCGACGAAGTCCACATGCTGTCGCGCTCCGCATTCAATGCGATGCTGAAAACCCTGGAAGAGCCGCCGGCACACGTCAAGTTCATCCTCGCGACCACCGATCCGCAGAAGATTCCGGTGACCGTTCTGTCGCGCTGCCTGCAGTTCAATCTGAAACAGATTCCGCTGGTGCAGATTCGCGGCCAGCTCGAGAACGTGCTCGGCAGGGAGGGCGTGACATTCGAGATTCCGGCGTTGAATCTGCTGGCGCGCGCAGCCGAAGGCAGCATGAGAGACGCATTATCGCTGCTCGACCAGGCGATCGCACATGGTGGGGGAAGAGTCGAAGAGACGTCGGTGCGGGAGATGCTGGGTGCGGTGGATCGCGGCTATCTTTTCTCGATACTCAATGCGCTGATCCGGGGGGATGGCCCTGCACTGCTGGCCGAAGCCGATCGCATGGGCGCGCGCAGCCTGTCCTTCGAGACCGCGTTGCAGGACCTCGCGACGCTGCTGCACAGGATAGCGTTGGCCCAGACCGTTCCAGGCGCGCTTGCCGACGATGAGCCCGAACGTGAAGCCCTCATTGCGCTCGGCCGTGCATTCAGCGAGGAGGACGTTCAGTTGCTCTACCAGATCGCCCTGCACGGCCGGCGCGATCTCGGCCTGGCGCCGGACGATTTCGCCGGTTTCTCCATGACGTTGATGCGCATGCTGGCCTTCGTCCCGGTCGAGCCGGGGGCAAAGATTTCCACCAACCCGGCACCCGCCCTTCCCGCGGGAAAGCCCGCAGCGGCGCAAATCGTCGAGCGCTCGGCAGCCATCGAAACGCCGCGGACCCTGAAGAAATCAGGCCCGTCGGTCGCGAACGCCCGACCCATTGAGGCGGAGCTGTCGGACTGGAGAAATCTCGTCGGGCGCATCAAAGTCGGCGGCATGGCGCGCATGCTCGGCGACAATTGCGAATTTCAGGGATTGCAAGGCGATAACATCGAACTTGTCGTCCCAGAGGTGCACAAACACTTGCTTGAAAAAACCTACACCGACAAGCTGCAGGCCGCGCTCGGGGATTACTTCGGCCGCAAGCTGCGGCTGCGCATCTCGACCGGTGGCAGCGGCAAGACGCCGGCGGAAATTGAAAACCAGGAACGGCAGGCGAAACTGGCCAGGGCAATCGAGTCGATCGACGCGGATCCATTCGTGCGGGAACTGGTCGAGAATTTCGATGCCCGGGTCAGGGATACCTCGATCAAACCGATTCAGTAAGGACCAGGCACATGATGAAGGGTCAACTCGCGGGCCTCATGAAGCAGGCCCAGCAGATGCAGGAAAACCTGAAAAAGGCACAGGAAGAAATCGCCGCCATGGAAATCGAAGGACAGGCGGGAGCCGGAATGGTCAAGGTCACCATGACCGGACGCCATGACGTCAAGCGCGTAAGCATCGATCCAAGCCTGATGGGCGACGACAAGGACATGCTCGAGGATCTCATCGCCGCGGCGGTGAACGACGCCGTGCGCCGCGTGGAGACGGTCACACAGGAGAAGATGGGCGGACTGACGTCGGGCTTCGGCTTGCCGCCCGGAATGAAACTGCCCTTCTAGTGGTCGGTAATTGCTGAATGGTGATTGGCAAAGGCCTCCCAACTTTTTGCATTTACCAATCACGAATCACCAGTCACCGCCTTATGAAAACGCCGTCCACCCTCGAAGAACTGATTGAAGCCCTGCGCTGCCTGCCGGGCGTCGGGCCGAAATCGGCGCAGCGCATGGCTTTCCATCTGCTGCAGCGGGACCACCCGGGTGCGCAACGGCTCGGTCGGGCCCTGGACCAGGCGCTGGCCCGGGTCAGGCATTGCGAACGCTGCAACAATTTCACGGAGCAGGCGGTCTGCGAGCTCTGCAGTTCGCCGCGTCGCGATCAGGCCAGCCTGTGTGTCGTCGAAACGCCGGCGGATTTGCTCATGATGGAGCAGGCGCAGGTCTACGATGGAATGTACTTCGTGCTGATGGGCAGATTATCGCCCCTGGATGGGGTGGGACCGAAAGACATTCATCTCGATCGTCTGGTCAGGCGCGCGCTCGACGGCATCGTCAAGGAAACGATTCTCGCCACCAACTTCACCGTGGAAGGGGAGGCGACGGCGCATTACGTCGGCGAATTGCTGGTTGCGCGCGGCATGAAGGTGTCACGTATCGCCCGCGGCTTGCCGGTAGGCGGCGAACTGGAGCATGTCGACAGCGGCACGTTGGCGCAGGCGATGATAGAACGGAGGCCTGCCTGATGGCCATCGGCCCACAGCCCGAATCGGCAAAACGCCGTGCCTCGCCGCGGCGCACGCCGAAAAGTACGCCGGCGGTGGCAAAGGGTTCAAGAAAGCCGGCGCGGCCCGCGGCCAAACGGGGCCCGCCCTCGCCGCCTCCTTTGCCCGCAGCGGCCGCGCCGCCGCGATCGCAGAAACTGCAAAAAGTGCTGGCCCAGTCGGGTCTGGGTTCGCGCCGCGCAATGGAAGAAGTCATCAAAGCCGGCAAGGTCAAGGTCAACGGCGAGCCGGCAACGCTCGGGATGCGCGTGACGACCGACGACCTGATCCAGGTCGGGCGCCGTCAGATCAAATTCAAGGTCACGTCGCGCTTGCCGAGGGTCATCGTCTATCACAAGATCGACGGCGAAATTGTGAGCCGGGACGATCCCCAGGGACGGCGCAGCGTGTTCGAAAAGTTGCCGGTCATCCGTAGCGCCAAATGGCTGGCGGTGGGGAGACTGGATTTCAACACGGGAGGCCTGTTGATCTTCACGACGTCGGGAGAACTGGCCAATCGACTGATGCATCCGCGTTTCGAAGTCGAACGCGAATATGCGGTCCGGCTGTTCGGCAGCCTGACGCCGGCTCAGGTGCAGGAACTGAAAAAGGGCGTAAGGCTTTCCGACGGCGAGGCCAGGTTCGACGTCCTGGAAGACCAGGGCGGCGAAGGCAGAAACCGCTGGTATCGTGCAATTCTGAAAGAGGGCCGGAACCGGGTCGTGAGGCGCATGTTCGAAGCGCTGGGACTGCAGGTGAGTCGCCTGATGCGCGTGCGCTTCGGTATTGTCGCGTTGCCGCCAAGGCTCAAGCGCGGCAACTGGATCGAGCTCAAGGAAGCCGAAATCAGCCAGTTGCTGGAATGGGCCGGTAGCGCCCCCGAAGTCGCCGATGAAGACGTCAGCGGCGCAACTGCGCCGCCGTCAGCAGAAAGACAAAACCGTCACCGCCCGAGGTCTCGATCCAGGTAAACGGCAGCTTCGGAAAAGCCTGTTCCAGCACGTCGCGATTGTGTCCGATCTCGACGATCAGGACGCCGCGTTCGTTCAGGTGCACGCCAGCCTGTGCAAGCAGCCGGCGTACGATATCA
>DATFUO010000088.1:0-8058 GCA_035260785.1 Burkholderiales bacterium | reverse complement strand
GTGCTGTGCGTGCAGCAACGTTCGTCGCACCATGAACAGATTGGCCAGCGCACAGGCGACGAACAACCGGTTGGCGTTCTTGGCGATGCCGCGGTAGCACACCTTGACGAAGCCGAAGAGACGCTTGATCACCAGGAACGGATGCTCGCCCTTGGCGCGCACCTTCGATTTGTTTCGATTCCTCGCCCGCTCCACAGCGCTCAGCGCTCTGTGGCGGCTCGCCCTGGCTTGGGTGAAGTCGCTCGCGCGGGGCGCAATACGTCGGATCACCTCGGTTTGCCCGACGTAGGCACTGTCGCCCCATACGCGCGTCTCAGCCCCGTGCAGCAGGTGCGCCAGTGCCTGGCTGTCGTGCACATTGGCTGGCGTGGCCGCCACGGAGTGAATCAGCTTGGTCTTGCTGTCCACCCCGATGTGCGCCTTCATGCCGAAGTACCACTGGTTGCCCTTCCTGGTTTGTTTCATTTCGGGGTCACGCTCACACGATTGATTCTTGGTCGAGGACGGGGCGCTGATAATGGTGGCGTCCACGATCGTGCCGCTGGATACTTTCAGACCTTGGGCCTGCAGGTGGCGAGCGACTTGCTCGAACAACGCCCGGCCCAGTTCATGGCTCTCCAGCAGGTGGCGGAACTTGCACACCGTGGTCTCGTCGGGCACGGGCTCGCGCCCCAAGTCGATCCCCACGAACGCGCGCATTGCGCTCGAGTCGTACAACGCCTCCTCCACAGCCGGGTCCGACAGGTTGAACCAATGCTGCAGGAAGTAGATCCGCAGCATCCGCTCCAACCCCACCGGCGGGCGCCCGTTGCCCGGCTTCGGATACACCGGCTCGATCAGCGCGCACAGCTCAGACCAAGGCACCACGCGTTGCATCTCGCCCAGAAACACCGATCGGCGGGTGGTCTTGGTGTATTTGTCGAACCCCATTATGGCCAGCGTCTTCTGTTTCATCGTTATTTACCCCTCGTTCAGTTCCGCTCATGCTATGACAAAGCAATAGCGAAAAAGATCGGGGCTTAATCAGACATTCCTTAGGTTAGTCTGCACTGAAACTCGCCCGGCTCGTTTTCAGCGCCCTTATTGCCTGCCATCGGCCGGCCGGTTCAGTCGTAGCACCCAGGGCCGAACTCATGGCACGCGCACGAGCTTGCGCAAAGTGCGTAATCCCTTCGGAATGTCTTTGCCGGGATAGATCTGCGGCCACGCGGTATAGGAAACCTCGCCGACGTAGATATCGCCGTGCGAATCCACCGCCATGCCATGCGGTGCGACGAACTGGTCGGGGCGATCGTAGCCGGCACGCGCGGCGCCGAAGCGCGATAGCAGATTGCCTTCATGATCGACGATGCTGATGCGCGGCCCGAGGTTGGGGACTTCGCGATTGACCGGCATGGTCGGGCCGATCTCACCGATGTAACACAGCGGATTGCGTTTGGTCTCCATGACCATCCCGCAGGGCCGGTGCAGGTTGTGCCATTCGGTCTCGTAGTTGCCGTCGCCGTCGAATACCTGGACGCGATGATTCTCCCGGTCGGCGACGTAGATCCAGCCCTCCGCGTCGCAACACAGATTGTGCGGAATGTTGAATTCACCCGGTCCGGTTCCGGACTCTCCCCAGGATTTCAGCGCTTTGCCGTCCGGCGAATACATGTGGATTCTGGAATTGCCGTAGCCATCCGAAATGTAGATGTCTCCGCGCGGAGAAAGCGCCGTGTGCGTACAGCGATGGAAAGGCTCGCCGCTCATGTAAGGTGCCGGCTTGCCGGGAACGCCGATCGTCAGCAGCACTTTGCCGCCGGGCGTGCACTTGCGCACGCTGTGGTCCCCGTCGTCGGTGCAGTAGAGTGACTCGTCGGGGCCTATGTGCAAGCCGTGGGCGCGGTTGAATACGCCTTCGCCCCATGAGCGCAGAAACTTGCCGTCGCGATCGAACACCATCATTGGATGCTCGCCGCGGTTGAAAATGTAGACCTGGTCTTTGTGATCGACGGCTACCGCCGCGACATCCTGAAGCGTCCAGCCGTCGGGCAGCTTTGCCCAGTTCTCCTTCACTTCGTAGCGGAATTGTCCGCTTCCCAGCGTCATTGCCATTTCCTCTCCTCCGTTTGGCGTGACGGTCGTGACGATCGTGACGGCGTGACGACGTAAAAGACTTAGAACATTACTACCAACCTGAATACCCAGTATGTAGCACTTCCGATCTTGCCCTTAACCCGTCACGACCGTCACGCCGTCACGATCGTCACGGCTTCTCCATCCCTCTTAGCTGCGATCGCAGCGCCTCCGGAATTTCCAACTCGAAGGACAACACCCGGGCCGACAGCGACTTGCCGTAGTTGTCGAGGCACAGGCTGCGCGATACGCCGCCGCCGAGCGCGCCTTCCGCGACAAAGTTGAGCGCCTGCAACCCGTCGACGTCGTAACGCGTGACCTTGCCGGTGACGACGCCGGCGTAGTGCGCTTTGAATCTGTCGGCGGTCAGTTGTTCCTTGAGATACGGATACAGATCGGGCGCATAAGCGATCACCGAGATGTTCGACGTGTTGCCCTTGTCGCCTGAGCGGCAGTGGGCGGCGTGCTGCAGCATTATTTTCATCATTTGCTCCATAGGGCGGTCAACACGAAGGCCACGAATACCCTCGCGATAGCGTGGAGTACCCTTTTAGGAACACGAAGGGAAAACAAATTCCACGAGGTGCGTAATTGGCAGGTACCGATGTATAAGCCCCGCCACGATCTCGCGGAAAATACATTGCGTTCATCGATATTCTTTTCGGGATTTCCTTCGCGTACCTAAAAGGGTACTCCACGCTATCGCGAGGGTATTCGTGTCCTTCGTGTTCAATTCTATTCAACTTTCGAAATAGTTTATCGACGGAACGATCTTCTCGCGAGGTACGAGCGAGGACCACACCCCGATGATCTCGCGGGTGCGGTCCTGATGAGGCACGCGCTTGCCGGTCATGCCGACTCCCGACACGGCCATGCCGTCGACCTCGCGGCCGACCTTGATCGCTTCTTCGCGCGTCTTGGTCCGCGCCGCGACGCGCACCGCGATCTCGTAAGGTTCCGGCGCGTCCTTCGGTGTCATTGCGCCGTGGATGGCGTTCAGGCCGAGAAAATCGATGCGCACTTCTTCTGCGTCGAGGTTAACGATTTTGAACCGTTCTTCGAGGATTTTCTTCGCAAGCTGCGCGCGCCGCAGGGCGCCCGGTCCGGCATAGAAGAACATGTCCTCGCCGATGAAGCCTTCGGTGCAGCCGATCGAAACCTTCAGTGTCGGCGTGCGCGGCTTGCCGGAAATATCGGTAATCCGTACCCGGTCCGGTCCGACCGGTTCGAGCCTGGCTGTCGTGAAATCGACGACGACGTCGGGGGTAATGTAGTTCGCCGGATCGTGGACTTCGTAGAGCATCTGCTCCTTCACCGTCATCAGGTTGACCGCGCCGCCCGTGCCCCATACTTTAGTCAGCACGGCGGAGCCGTCTTGCTCGACTTCGACGATCGGGAAGGCCAGGTTCCACGATTCCGGTACTTCCTTGAAGCCGGGATCCGCGAAATAACCGCCGGTGACCTGCGCACCGCATTCCATCAGGTGGCCGAGACCATTGCCGGCACCGAGGCGAGCGTGGTCCAGCGCATCCCAGCCGAACTCGTGCATCATCGGCGCCATGAAAATCGACGGGTCGGCCACCCTGCCGGATACGACGATCTGTGCGCCCTGTTCAAGCGCTGCGACAATCGGCTCCGCGCCGAGATAAACCTCCGCGGAAACCAGGCTGCCGGCGAGCGACGAAGTCGGCTTGCCGTTCTCGAGGATTCTGTCGGTGAGCTGCAGCACGCGGTCGGTGATCAGGCTGCCGTTGATCGCCGCAACCTTGATGCCTTTCGCTCCCAGCTTCTTTAGCCAATAGACGATGCGTTCGGCCGCTGCATCAGGATTGATCCAGCCCTGGTTGGTGATGATTTTCGTGCCACGCTTCAGACAGCCCGGCAGCACTGCCTGCATGCGGTCGTCTAGATAAGTGTCGTAACCCGGAAATGAAGGATCGCGCCGCTTGCGCACTTGCGCAGCCGAGATGGTGGCCTCCGCCATGGTTTCGAAACAGAGGTAATCGAGGTCGCCGCGTTCGGCGTTCCATCCGGCCGGCTCGATGCGATCGCCCCACCACGCCGATCCGGCGCCAATGCGCACGATTTTCTTCATCGTGCGGCTCCCGCGTTACTGCAGAGCATCCTTCCTCCCGCCTGGTTTTTCTGGGTCCGCGACCGCAGATATTTTGTGGCCGGAATACTGGATTGTCGATCCAGTCGCGTCAATCTCGACCTATTCCGGAAACCGGAACTCAGTGCAATCAATTTGCTTAACGTGTTGAAACATCTATCTAAGCTGCTCCCCATCAATTCCGCCGGCCAGAACGAAATCTTGACAAAGGCACTTCCGGGCAACGAAGATTTCTCAAAAACCGCCACGAGCGGCCCCATCCGGAGGAGAAATTCATGCTGAAGTTGACCACCGCGCGCATTGCGCGGCTGCTGGTGCTGTCCCTTGCGGTTTTTGCCGCGTCGGTCGCATCGGCGCAATCCACCATCCGCATCGGCTGGCTGTCGTCGCTGACCGGTCCGCTATCTTCCGCGGCGATTGCGGAAAATCAGGGCGTTCAGTTCGCGGTCGACGAAATCAACGCCACCGGCGGCGTCAACGGTCGCAAGCTCGAACTCATCACCCGCGACACCAGCGGCGAACCGACCAAGGCCGTGAACCTGGCCAAGCAACTCGCGTTCGTGGACAAGGTGGACTTCATCATCGGCCCGGTGAATTCCGGCGAGTCGCTCGCCACCGTGCCGATCGTCGCCAAGGCCGGCATTCCCAACCTCATCATCGGCACCATCGACGAACTGGTCGACGCGCAGAAATTCCCGCTTGCGTTCCGTGCCATCAACACCAATCGCCAGTGGATCGAAGCGGCGAACGACTACGCGCTCAACGTCCTCAAGAAGAAAAAAATCGCGGTCATCGGCGATACTTCCGGTTACGGCACCGCGTCGTCGAAGGTTGCGCAGGACCTGCTGGACAAGGCCGGGGTGAAGCCGGTTTACGTGGTGCTGGTCGATGCGAACAAGACCGACCTGACCGACGAACTGAACAAGGCGAAGTCCGCGGGCGCCGAAGTGATCATGCCGTGGTCGGCTGCGACCGGTTTGCTCGCGCGCCTGTTCAATACACGCGGCGACATGGGTTGGGATGTGCCGATCGTCGGCCATCCCGCGATGATGGCGCCAACCGTCAGGCCTCTGCTCAACAAACCCGATTACTGGAAGAACGCCTTTGCGGCGGGCTATCTGAGCACCACTTACGACGCCAGGGGCAAACTGCCGCCGCGCACGCAGGGGCTGATGGACAAGATCCGGCCGAAGCTCGGCAACGGCGAGATCGATTTCATGTTCTGGTGGATTGCGCTGGGCTACGACACTGTAAAGATCGTCGAGCATGCTGTGAAGACCGCCGGCTCCACCGACGCCGCAGCGATGGGCAAAGTGCTGGAGAACACCAAAGATTTCCCCGGGGTCTATGCGACTTATTCGTGGAGCAGGGAGAACCGCAACGGCTTCCCGGATCACAATATTGTCGTCAACGTCGCGGGGAGTTTCAAGGACGGAAGTTTCAAGGCGGCGCCCACCTCACCCTGATGCGCAGACACGTTACCGATGGCATCGGCCGATTGCGGGAAGCGCATCACGGTTTCGCCTCCCGCCCCGGATGGCAAGCCAACGCCGAGTCGACGAAACCCTCTCCCCCCGCCAACGGGCGGAGAGGGAACTTGACGGTAATTGCAATGCGGACATTTTGGCAAGTGGCTTCCACTTGGATGGTTTTTTGCAGAAGTATTCTTCAACCGTAATTCGGTAACGGATTTCTTTTTCGCTCCCTCTCCGCCTTTAGGGGGAGAGGGCCGGGGTGAGGTGGATGTTTGTCGCTCTGATTACAGGTTTGGCCACCGGCGCCCTGTATGCCGCCGCGGCACTGACATACAACGTGATGTTCTCGACCTCGAAGGTGTTGTCGGTGACCACCGGCCACATCTCGATGCTCGGCGGCATATTCGGCGCCTGGTTCATTTCCACCCTGGGCCAGCCCGCTCCGGTCGCGCTGCTCGGCTCGATGCTCGTCGGTGCGGCATTCGGTTTTCTGACCGACCTGATCGCGATCCGCCGCGTACTGGCGCGCAGCGACGAGCATCTGTGGCTGCTTTCCACGCTCGCCCTGGCGACCATGGTGCAGCAGGCAGCGGGGCTGTGGTGGGGCACCGAGCCGAAGCCGTTTCCGCGCCTGATTCCGCAGGATTTCTCGGCGGGACTGGGCGACCAGAAATACTGGTTGCCGATCGCCATCGCGATTCTGCTCGCGGTCGCGCTTGAGTTGTTCTACCGGCGCACGCTCTACGGCAAGCTGTTCGTCGCCATGTCCGAAGACGCTTTTGCGGCGCGCGCCCGTGGCATTCCGACGGGGCGCATCCGTTCGATGTCTTACGTCATCGCCGGCGCGATGGGCGGATTGGCCGGATTCGCGGCAGGGCAACTGACGTTCGCTTATTTCGCGCTCGGACTGACGCTGACCCTGAACGGTTTCATCGCCCTCGCGGTCGGCGGACTCGGCAGCAATGTCGGCGCGCTGGTTGGCGGCGCGGCGCTCGGCATCCTCAGTGCGGTGGCGACTTATTTCGTCGGCGGCGAATACCAGCAGACCATTTCGGTGGGACTCCTGATCATCGTGCTGCTGCTCAAACCGGCGGGCCTCTTCGGAACCCAGAGTGTGAGGCCGGTATGAAAATGACAAACAGAAAATCATTCACCGCAGAGGACGCGGAGGACGCAGAGGAAGGACAAAATCAAAATAAGGGTACGTACGACAATCCCCCCGAGGCCGAGCCAGCAAGGGTCTTGTGCGCCCGTCGAGGCCGTACCTCTCTCCTGATTTTCCTCCGCGTCCTACTAAAAGGGTACTCCACGCTTCGCGAGGGTATCTGCGTCCTCGGCGGTGAGTGCTTGTTTGGCTTTACGCGCTACCCGTCTGCCTCCATGCACAGGATAGTCTGATGCACCCTTCCAACAAATCAATGTCCATCGTAATCGTGGCGGCCGTGCTGATCGCGTTGCCGTGGTGGGCCGGGGATCTCTACAAGCTGCACCTCGCGGCGCTGATCTGCGCCTACTGGGTGCTGATCGGCGGACTGAACCTGGTCGTCGGCTATTCCGGCCAGTTGTCGATCGGACATGTCGGCCTGCTCGCAATCGGCGCCTACTGCTTCGCGATTCTGGCCGGCACGCACGGCGTCCATCCGGTCTTTGCCATCGCCGCATCCGGTGTGCTGTGCGCTCTGTGCGGACTGATCCTTGGCCTGCCTTCGCTGCGGTTGCCCGGATTTTATTTCGCGATGGCCACGCTGGCCTTTGCGCTGATCGTCACCGAGATCACACTGGCGCAAGGCAATCTGACCGGCGGCGGCGTGGGGCTGTCGGTTCCGGGATTTCCGGCGCCCTTCGATACGCCGCGGGGCGCGTACTGGTTGATGCTCGCCATTGCGGGGCTGGTGACCTGGCTCACCTGGAACGTGGCGCGCCACACCTGGGGCCGCGGACTCGTCGCGGTGCGCGACAGCGCAGTGACGGCACAGGCTGTCGGCGTACCGGTGTTCCGCGCCAAACTCACCGTGTTCGTCTTCAGCGGCTTTACCGCCGGCGTAGCGGGCGCGCTGTTCGCGGTGCTGCAGAGCTACATCACACCCGATACTTTCGTGTTCGACCTCGGGCTGTTCTTTTTCGTCTGCATCATCATCGGCGGCCGCGGCCACATACTCGGCCCTGCCATCGGCACCATCGTGCTGACCGCGCTGCCGGAGATGGTCGCTCCGCTGGCGAAGCTGGGCACCTTCTTCTACGGATTGCTGCTGCTCACCGTGGTGCTGCTGGTTCCGGAGGGCATCGGCCGCGTATTCGAACTCCTGGTCGAGCGCTTCCGGCCGCGCCGGGGTGAAAGCCATGTCGTGAAGCCCG
>DATFUO010000087.1:0-2658 GCA_035260785.1 Burkholderiales bacterium | reverse complement strand
ACAAAGTTCCCGAATTTTTGCCATGTTCGTGCGTCGCTCCGTTTGTGCGATGACGAAAAGCGCGAGCACGAAAAGCGCGCATATTGCGGCATGTCTGGTGCTGCCGGTAAGGATTGAACTTACGACCTCCCCCTTACCAAGGGGGTACTCACAGCGTCAGAAGTCCAAGCACCAGCGGCTTATCTCGCGCGCGCGTTTTTGCCGCGTGTCAGCAACGTGTCAATATCGTCGGCCTCCGCCACCAGTTGCCGGCGATATTCCGGCACGTCGTGCGAATAGCCGATGACCGAGCGGATATCGAGCCAGCCGCCCTGCTCCATGGCGGCGCGCGGGTCCTTGCGCAGCATGACCGTCGCGAGGCGGTGGCGGAACCAATGCTGGGTCACCTTGCCGATCAGCGCGGCGTCGGCCTCGCCGCGGGCGCGTGCCTCGGCGGCGGCCTTGAGTTGGCCACGCCGACGCAGCCGGGTCTCCTCGGCGCCGGCCGTCGCCAGGATCGCCTTCCGAGCGCGGCGTTTGGCCGCGTTGAAGCCCGTCTTGTTGGCGCCGCCCCATTCGCGGCCGTTGTCGACGTAAGGCTGACGGCGAAAGGTGACAAACAGCGGTGCCTCGCGCTCGTGCAGCCTGCCGCGCCATTTGAGGTAATCTTTGAGCACGGCGACCGCGGTGCGATCAAGCACGGCGGTAACGTCCTCACCATTTTTGGTGCCCGGAAAGGTGATTTGCTCGCGGCCTTTGGCGAGAATGAGGTCGCAGAGCCGCGCGGCGAATAGCACGGAGGATACGCGCGCGCCCGTTGCACGTTCTACGGCAAGTTGCGCGCGAATAGTGATGTGGGCGCAGTCAAACAGAAGTTGAGTCAGGTCGGGGCGAAGTTCTTCCACCCTTCGCCGCATGCGCCGGTTCGGATTGCGCGCGGCCTGGTCACGCTCGAAGCTCGGTAGCTCCGCGAGGCCGTGGTTGCGCTTGGCGAAAGCGAGAAACGCCAGGACACCATTGAGATGCCGCTCCCGCGTTGCCGCCGCTCGCCCGGACATGCGGCCTGGACGAAAACCCGACCGCCCCTGCTCGCCGTCGATCCAGCCGCGCCACTCGCCCGCGCTCACCTCGTTCAGCCGGCGCAGCCCGAACCGGGCGACAACCTCCTTAACGATCCTGATCGAGGACGGCCGCAGCGGGCGCTTGCGAGGGCGGCGAAGATAGGCGGCTGCCGCTACCGCAACGGGATCACCGCGGCCGATTTTCCCGGTGATGCGCGCCTTGATCTCACCGACGAGTTCTTCACGCGCGAGTTCGGCCTGTTCGCACGTTGCAGCGACAACGGCCAGCCCAAGACTTCGGCGCACGCGGACTGAGCGGCTGTCGACACGAAGGGAACCATGGGCGTGCCAGTAACCATCGCGTTCGATGACCTGGACCCCGCGAGGACGCCGCCTGGCGCGCTTTCTCGTTCGATTGCGGCCCTCAGTTGGCGCAGGCTCTTGGGCGTCCATATCCTTTTGCGTCCGCGGCGCACGTGGAATTGAAATCGGTGGTCGTCGGGGGCTCGCAGTAAATCTTGCGCCAGCCAGGTTTCGAGCGTGCGCTTGCCCACCCGCAGGATCGGCGCGATGTCGCCTATTGTGAGGTCAGAGCCGGCCACGGCGTCAAGGCCTACCTGGTGGCCGTCCCCGCGAGTACATGCGTGGCGCAGCGGTGCTGGCGTCCTCGGATCGCGGGTTGGCTTCGAAACCACCAGCCCTGTTCCTGGTCGCGGTGTTCGCGTCAGTCGCTGGGTAGCCGGATATATAGAAAGGAGTACCGGAATCGTTACTTGGGAACTGCGAGGAATTGGAATCGCCAAGTGGCGAATTGCTACTTGGGCAAGTAGCGGGATCGTTACCGGGCCAAGTCGCGTGCTTGGGTGTGGGAGTCTGTTTCTTGAAGAAAGGAGGCAGCCGTCGAAGTTGAGCAAGCTCTTTTTTGGCCTGCTTGATAGCGGCCTTCGCCTCCAGATCAGTCTTAATACGTTTCCAGCGGTTGCTTGGTGGAACGCCGTCGTATTGAGGCAGCCAGGTCAACCCAAAGGTGCTCGGTCTGCGGATATCGCCGTGCCAGGGCACGTCGCCCGTCGATGTCCTGTCAATGGACCCAAGGTTCACCGCAACAAGCAGCGCCTCATGGACGGAGTTCTTGCGCACGCCCCATCGAACGGAGTCTTGGTAGGTGACTGGTAGCTTCCCGTTGTCGATGCCGCCGTGCTTCAAGTGCTCAAGAGCGATGCGCAGCACGACTTTCATCGCGTTTCCGGTCAAGGCACGCCATGCCGGAGAGGCCAGCATATCGGCTGTCAACCCGCACCAGGACGTATTCTCTGGCGGACGATTCATCTGCCGGAATCGTCTACCCACCGAGGACCGATCTTTGTCAGGAAACTCGTAACGACTGCCTGTCCGGCGGCGTGATGCCATGCGTGGCCACCATTATTCGCAACCGCAATCGTCCGGTTGAATACGTGGTGGGCTTGCGGCTCCGCAAGATTGGAAGTTTAGACTCTCGTATTGGCCCGCACAGGCTGGTCAAGTTTTCGTTGACGACGTGAGGTTTCTACGAGTGAAAAAGGGATGACGCGCCAGTGTGCCACCTGCATCGGCCAAACCGAGTTGTGCGGCGGAGCGC
>DATFUO010000086.1:0-17351 GCA_035260785.1 Burkholderiales bacterium | reverse complement strand
CTTGTTGCCATCGCCACGGCCCTCCGGGCGGCCATGCCGGTGGTCGCGGCGCGCCGAATCGCGATTGCGCTGAGGCTCGCGCGGCCTCGCTTTCACTGGCTCGGGTTCGGGTTCCGGCTTGCGGGTGAGCCAGCCAAAAATTTTCCCGAGAATAGAGGGTTTGATCTCTTCGCGCGGCGCAACCGTGGGAGCCGGCTGAGCCGGCGTAATGCCCTGCACCGCTGCTTGCGGCCGCTGCGCTTCGGGCTTCTGAGCCGCAGTGGAGGGCGCCACAGCTTCGACCGGGATATCGGCCATCTGGTAGCTGGGCAGGGCAATGTCGTTCTGATTCAACTCGTCGTGGCGCAACCGTGTAACAGTGTAATTGGGCGTTTCCAGGCTTACGTTCGGAATCAGCAGGACGTTGACCTTCAATCGTGTTTCGATCGAGTGGAACTCGTTGCGTTTTTCGTTGAGCAGATAAGTAGCGACATCGATCGGCACCTGGGCGTGTACTGCGGCGGTGCCGTCTTTCATCGCTTCTTCCTGGAGGATGCGCAGGATGTGCAATGCCGAGGATTCAATGGAGCGTATGTGTCCAGTGCCATGGCAACGCGGGCAGGCAATGTGGCTGGTTTCGCCCAGAGAAGTCTGCAGGCGCTGGCGCGACAACTCCAGCAATCCGAAGCGGGAGATCTTGCCCGTCTGTACTCGCGCGCGATCGTATCGCAGGGCATCGCGCAGGCGATTTTCCACGTCCCGCTGATTGCGGGCGGCCTCCATGTCGATGAAATCGATTACAACCAGGCCGCCCAGATCCCGCAGCCGCAATTGGCGGGCAATCTCGTCGGCCGCTTCCAGGTTGGTCCGGGTTGCGGTCTCCTCGATGTCGGCGCCGCGCGTCGCACGCGCCGAGTTCACGTCGATTGTCACCATGGCTTCCGTGTGATCGATCACGACTGCGCCACCGGAAGGCAGCGGTACCTGGCGCGAATAGGCCGTTTCGATCTGATGCTCGATCTGGAACCGGGAGAACAGCGGGACATCGTCCTTGTACAACTTGACCCGGCTCACGTTCATCGGCATCACATGGCCCATGAACTGCCTGGCCTGTTCGTAGATCGCCTCGGTGTCGATCAGTATCTCGCCGATTTCCTGGTGGAAGTAGTCGCGGATGGCGCGAATGACCAGACTGCCTTCCTGGTAAATCAGGTAGGCGCCGCTCTGCTGTTTGGCGGCGGTTTCGATCGCATTCCACAACTGCATCAGATAGTTCAGATCCCAGTTCAGTTCTTCGACCGATCGGCCGATCCCCGCCGTACGCGCGATGATGCTCATGCCGGGCGGAACTTCGAGCTGGGAAATCGTATCGCGCAGTTCGTTGCGGTCTTCGCCTTCCACACGCCGCGATACGCCGCCGCCGCGCGGGTTGTTCGGCATCAGGACGATGTAGCGCCCCGCAAGGCTGATGAACGTGGTGAGGGCTGCGCCCTTGTTGCCGCGCTCGTCCTTGTCTACCTGGACAATGAGTTCCTGCCCTTCGCGCAGCGCCTCCTTGATGCTGACCCGCGCGGGATCGGCATCCGGATTCTGGAAAAACGAGCGGCTGACTTCCTTGAACGGCAGAAAACCGTGGCGCTCGTTGCCGTAATCTACGAATGCGGCTTCGAGGCTGGGTTCGATGCGGGTGATGATCCCCTTGTAGATATTGCTCTTGCGTTGCTCTTTTCCGGCTGTTTCTATGTCGAGGTCGATGAGCTTCTGGCCATCGACGATCGCGACACGCAATTCTTCCGTCTGGGTCGCGTTAAACAACATGCGCTTCATTTCTTGTTCTCCCGCGCTCACTTTTTCACGGGGAGGACAAACCTTGCGGCGCCGTTAAGGCGCGAGGCTTTGCTGGCTCTGCGTCGTCGGGTAATTCATGGGTGGAAGAGGACGATAGCTGTCTGGGCCCAAAAGTTTGTCTGTTTTTCATCCTGCAACGGGCAGGACTGTGGAATCCACTGGAATGCTGCGAGCGCGCAACTCATCAATTACCATCGCTACTTTTTCGGGTGAGCGAACTTAACCCCTCTCGACGGCGGCGCATGGGCGGGAGCTCGAACTGCGGCAGTGCGCCGCGCAGGGCTCGACCGCACAATCTGCACTGATTGCCCGTTCGTTTGAATAGTATATGGAAAATGAATAGCTTAAGCAAAGACTCTGCAACCTGGCGGAATGTGGACGAATCGTCACAAGATCAACGCATTGACAACTATTTGCAGAAAATCCTGAAAGGGGTCCCCAAAAGCCACATTTACCGGATCCTGCGCAGCGGGGAGGTCAGGGTAAACAGCCGCCGGGTGCAGGCTTCCTACCGGTTGCAGGACGGCGACAAGGTCCGCCTGCCGCCCATTCGCACCGGCGCGAAGCCGGCCCGCAGCGGAGTTGCCGCACCCGGCCCCTCGTTTTCCGGTTCCGTGTTGCTCGAAGACGAGGAATTACTGGTTGTGAACAAACCCAGCGGCGTGGCCGTACACGGCGGCAGCGGAATATCAAGCGGCGTCATAGAGCAACTGCGCATCGCCCGCGCCGGCCTGCGCTTCCTGGAACTGGTACATCGTCTGGACAGAGAGACTTCAGGGGTTCTGCTTCTGGCCAAGAAGCGCACCGCACTCACCGGCTTGCATGCCCAGTTGCGCGAAGGCGTTGTGCGCAAACATTACCTGGCGCTCGTGCTTGGCGAATGGATGGATGCAAAACGCAATGTCAAAGCGGCGCTGCACAAATACGTATCGTCCTCGGGGGAGCGCAGGGTAGTCGTGGATGAAGAAGGGCAGCAGGCGCATACGGTGTTCCGGTTGGTGCGCAATCTGCCCGGTTTCAGCCTGCTGGACGCGGAACTCAAAACCGGGCGCACGCACCAGATCCGGGTTCATCTGGCACATGTCGGCTTCCCGATCGCGGGCGACGACAAATACGGCGATTTCGACGCCAACAAGCGATTGGCAAAACAGGGGCTCAAGCGAATGTTCCTGCATGCCGCCAGCCTGGAATTCAGTCATCCTCGTAGTGGGCAGGTGGTGCGCATCGAAGCTCCGCTCGCGCCCGAGTTGGCGCGCTTCGTGCAATCTTTGCAGGCTGCCCGCATTACGAAGGACGGGTAATGGCAAAGCGCTTCGATTTGCTCGTATTCGACTGGGACGGCACGCTGGTGGATTCCGCCGCGCACATCGCGGCAGCGCTGCAGGCGGCATTTCGAGACCTCGGGCTACCCGTGCCGTCGAACGCGGCAGCGCGCTACGTGATCGGGCTGGGCCTGGAGGATGCCTTGATGCACCTGAATCCGGGCCTGGAGCGCAGTCGCTATGAGGAAATCGCGGATCGGTATCGCGTGCATTTCCTGGCGGGCGATCAGGGTGTGGGGTTGTTCCCGGCCGTGGCCACTGGTATCCCGGCTTTAAACCAGGATGGCTACCTGATGGCGGTTGCCACCGGTAAAAGCAGACGCGGACTCGACCGGTCGTTATCGGCGACCGGGTTGGTGCCGTATTTCCATGCCTCGCGCTGTGCCGATGAAGGATTTCCGAAACCGCATCCGGAAATGCTGCGGACGATCATGGAAACGCTTGGCACGGTGCCCGATCGCACGCTGATGATCGGGGATACCACGCACGATCTGCAGATGGCGCAAAATGCGGGCGTCGCTGCGATCGCCGTCAGCTATGGCGCGCATCCAGGGGCAGACCTGGAGAAACTGAACCCGCTGGGCTGCGTAAGCAGTTTCGAACAGTTGATGCAATGGCTGAAAATAAACGCCTGATCTGCCCGTCGCGAGATTTGAAGGAACATGGAACCGGTGTGCGTTTCAGCGTGGCGACGGCCCGAGGACCGATTCCGGCGTTCGTCGTCCGCCATCGCGGACAGGTACAAAGCTATCTAAATCGCTGCGCGCACGTACGGGTCGAACTGGACGCGCAGCCCGGTGAGTTCTTCGACGTGTCCGGTTTATACTTGGTTTGTTCCACTCACGGCGCGGCTTATGTCCCGGAAACCGGCTACTGTGTCGGCGGACCCTGCAAAGGACAGCGCCTGACCAAACTCGCCGTGGAAGAGCGCGACGGCGGCGTTTATCTGCTAAATGACGAGGAAACAGTTCATGTCTGAAATGGAGCCCGCCGGCGAAAAGCAAAACTGGGAGCGCCAGGTCATCGAGAAATTGGCGCGCTCGGCGCTGGATGAGCAGCGAAAGTCGCGCAATTGGGGCATTTTCTTCAAGGCACTGACCTTCCTCTACCTGTTCGCCTTGCTATTCATGGCTTTCGGATGGCTGGGCGGGCGCGAACCGCTGCAAGGCGACCATACGGCATTGGTCGAATTGAACGGCGTCATTGCCGCGGACACGCATGCCAACGCAGATGTCATCAGCCAGGGGCTGCAGGACGCGTTCGAAAACAAGGGCACGAAGGGAGTCATCCTGCGCATCAACAGCCCTGGCGGAAGCCCGGTGCAGGCGGGAACGATCAACAGCGAAATACACAGACTGCGGAGGAAATATCCGCAGATTCCCCTCTATGCGGTGGTCGAGGACATCTGCGCCTCCGGCGGTTATTACGTCGCCGTGGCGGCGGATCAAATCTACGTCGATCGCGCCAGCATCGTCGGCTCGATTGGTGTCCTGATGGACGGTTTCGGGTTCACCGGAACCATGGAAAAACTCGGCGTTGAGCGAAGGCTGCTGACGGCGGGCGAGAATAAGGGTTTCCTTGATCCGTTTTCGCCGATGAATGCGTCGCAACGGGAGTATGCCCAGAAAATGCTTGGAGAAATCCATCAGCAATTCATCGACGTAGTGCGCAAGGGGCGCGGCAAGCGGTTGAAAGAGGGTCCCGACACGTACTCCGGATTGGTGTGGACCGGACAGAGAAGCGTCGAACTGGGCCTCGCGGATGCACTCGGCAGCGTCGACTACGTGGCCCGGGAAGTGATCAAAGCCGAAAAGATCGTTGACTTCACGCCAAGAGAGAACCTGGCCGAGCGTTTCGCCAAACGCTTCGGCGCAGCGATGGGCGAATCGCTAATGCGCGTTGGCGGGGCGAATTCGCCGGTTCGGTGATGGTCCTCTTTCGGCGAGAAGGAGGAACACGGTTGGCCGTTTATGGAGTTGCGGTGGCGCGGAATGTCGCCATTCCCCGATACTTAGCGCCCTTATTTCCTCGGTTGGGCTCGTCAGGTCGCATGCCAGACTCAACGTGGTGCCGGGCTTGCAGTTAGCGATTATGGCGCTGAACAACTGGTCGTTGCGATAGGGTGCTTCAATGAAAATTTCTGTCTGGTCGAGTCTGCCCGATCTTTCCTCAAGATCGCGAATGCGCCCGTTCCGTTCTTCGGACGCCTGCGGCAGGTAGCCATTGAAAGCGAAACGCTGGCCATTCAGCCCGGAGGCCATGAGCGCCAGCACGATCGACGACGGACCAACCAGCGGAACGACCTGAATACCGAGCCGATGGGCGCGACGGACAAGATTGGCGCCGGGATCGGCGATTGCGGGACAGCCCGCCTCGGAAAGCAGCCCAACGTTATCATCGCCTGAGTCAAGCCAGCGGCAAAGCCGGTCCAGGTCGGCCGCCTTCGAATGCTCGTCAAGAACTTCGAATTCGAGTTCCTGAAGCGGCAAACCCAGAGCCTTCAGGAACTGGCGCGCCGATTTCGGATGTTCGACCACAAATCGCCGCAAGGGCAACACCGCGGATTGCAGGCTTGCACCGGTCCAGTCACCAGAATTTTCCGCGGCAAGTCCGACCGGGATCAGAAAAAGTTTTCTATTCTGCATTTCACGTCCGTTAAATCTGTTGTGTCATCACGGAATGGACAGATTCTCGTTCCTGAGCATTTCGGATAACGCGATCAATGGCAGGCCGATCAATGCCGTCGGGTCGGAGGACTGAATGCTCTCGAGCAGCGCGATGCCGAGGCCTTCTGCTTTGGCGCTGCCGGCGCAATCGTAAGACGGCTCGGCTTGCAGGTAGCGTTCGATTTCACTGTCGGTTAATTTTCGGAACCTGACTTCCGTGGGTACCAGTCTGGTCTGCGTCCGCCCGCTTGCGGTATTGATTAGCGCGACTGCAGTTATGAAGCTGACGGACTTTCCGCTGGAATGGCGCAACTGCATAAGCGCGCCGGCGTGGTCTCCCGGCTTGTCCAGCCGCACGGCATCGCAGTACGCGACCTGATCGGAGCCGATGATCAGCGAACGCGGAAATCGGTCTTGCATCGCCTTGGCCTTGGCTAACGCCAGTCTTTCGGATGTTGCAGCCGGTGCTTCGCCGGAGAGCGCTGTTTCATCGACTGCTGGTGAAACGATTTGGAACGGCAGTTTCAACCTCTCGAGCAGGTCACGGCGATAGCGCGACGTGGAGGCGAGAACCAGTGTTAGGCCGCTGTTTGTTGAAGACATTCGATTTTGACAGGGTAGTCCAAAACCACTATTATGCGCGTCCTATGCAGGACCGGGTCCGTGTTGACAGCGTTGCATTTGCGTGCGCTGCAAGTGAACTGCGCGCGACGGTGTCGACTGCCGATCTGCCGCGGTTGCACGATGCATTGTTCGATCAGTCCGGTGAAATTGCATATGGCCTGGCCGGAGCGGTAGACCAGGATGGCATTGCATCATTGCGGCTTGATATTGCTGCGGATCTCGTGCTGACCTGCCAACGCTGTCTCGGGCCGGTGAAATTCAGCCTGAAGTCGGCGCGCAATTTCATCCTGGTCCCGCAAACGCAGGCGCTTGGTGATCCGGCGGAAGAGCCGGATGACGTCGAACGAATTCATGTGGACGCGATGCTCGATGTAGCCACGCTGGTGGAAGACGAGACCATCCTCTGTCTGCCGATGGTTGCAGCGCATCAGCCCGGGCAGTGTTCGCCGCCTGTGGCGTTAGAGGGTGCGAGCGAAAAGAAGTCGCCCTTCAGTTCGTTGGCAACGCTGAAGCGGCAATAAACAGATTCGAACTTAAGGAGTAAGTCATGGCAGTCCAGCAAAACAAGAAATCGGCGTCCAAGCGCGGCATGCACCGGTCGCATGATTTTCTGACCAATCCCCCTCTGGCGGTGGAGCCGACGACGGGCGAAACGCACCTTCGCCATCACATCAGCCCGAACGGGTTCTATCGCGGCAAAAAAATCGTCAAGACAAAAGGCGAATAACAACTCGCCGGCTTTTGGCTGCCCGATGGCGCAGCCCAAAGGCATGACCTCACTCCGTCCCGACGCGGGCTCCGTGGGTACTTTGGAACAAGAAGTGCGCAGGCCACCTGCGCGCCGCACGGTTCGCGCGCGGTGAACCAGGCCCATTCAGGTTGATTACCGTAGCCATAGATTGCATGGGTGGCGATCACGGCGCACACGTGACCGTTCCGGCTGCACTGTCGTTCGTCGACGAGGTAGGGGATGCGCGGGTGCTACTTGTCGGTTTGCCGGAGTCGATCGAATCCGAGCTCGGGCAGCAAAACGCCCAGACCGGCGACCGAATACAGATCAGGCCTGCGCCCCAGATAGTCGCAATGGATGAAGCGCCCGCATCGGCATTACGCGGCAAACGCAAATCGTCGATGCGCCTCGCGGTCGACGCTGTCAAGAACCACGATGCCCACGCCTGTGTCAGCGCCGGCAATACGGGCGCCCTGATGGCAATTGCGCATTTTGTCCTGAAGATGCTGCCTGGGATCGAACGACCCGCAATCGCCTCTTTCCTGCCCACTCTGCGCGGACATACCTGCGTGCTTGATCTTGGCGCGAATGTCGACTGCACCGCCGAGCATCTGCTTCAGTTCGCGGTAATGGGGTCGTCCCTTGTCAGTGCGGTCGAACATATCGACAGACCTTCCGTCGGCTTGCTCAATATCGGCGAAGAGGAGATAAAGGGTAACGAAGTCGTCAAACAGGCCGCTGAATTGCTTCGGGACAGCGGGCTCAATTTTTACGGCAACATCGAAGGCACGGACATCTACAAGGGAACCACGGATGTGATCGTGTGCGACGGATTCGTCGGCAATGTTGCGCTCAAAACCTCCGAAGGCCTCGCGCAGATGCTGGCCGCCTATCTGCGCGAAGAGTTCGAACGCAACTTGTTCACAAAAATCGCCGGTGCCATGGCATTGCCGGTCATCAAGGCCTTTCGCCGACGCGTAGATCACAGGCGATACAATGGGGCCAGTCTGTTGGGTCTGCGAGGCATCGTGGTCAAGAGTCACGGCTCAGCCGATAGTTTCGGTTTCCGCTTTGCAATTCAGCGGGCCTACGAGGAAGCGAGAAACGATGTCCTTCGCGGCATAAGTGATCGCATGATGTCCATACATCAGAAGCCAGCGTGATGTTCTCGCGCATAATCGGCACCGGAAGCTATCTTCCGGAAAAAGTGGTAACCAACGACGATCTGGCGCGTACGGTCGACACTTCCGATGAGTGGATTCGAACCCGTACCGGCATTCGAAGCCGGCACGTTGCCGCCGAGGGACAATTGGCGAGCGATCTGGCTTTGCCTGCCGCGCAAAGGGCCTTGCGATCAGCCGGAGTGGAAGCCTCGGACATCGATCTCATCATCGTTGCCACGACGACTCCCGACATCATATTCCCCAGCACAGCCTGTATTCTGCAATCCAAACTCGGTGTTGCAGGTTGTCCCGCCTTTGACGTCCAGGCCGTTTGCAGCGGTTTTGTCTACGCGCTGACAATTGCCGATCTTTTCATCCGCTCGGAACAGGCCAGTCACGTCTTGGTGGTGGGAACAGAGGTGTATTCGCGAATCCTTGACTGGACCGATCGCGGCACCTGCGTTTTGTTCGGCGACGGGGCGGGGGCGGTAATCGTTGCACCGAGCGATCAACCCGGGATACTCGCCGCAAAACTGCATGCCGACGGCAGCCACAAGGAAATGCTTTCTGTGCCCGGGAGCGTGAATGCCGGCAAGGTCTGCGGTTCGCCATTCGTTCATATGGATGGCGGAGCCGTATTCAAATTTGCGGTGCGTGTATTCGAAGACGGCGCCAACGAAGTGATGGCGGCCGCCGGTTTGAAGGTGTCGGATCTCGATTGGTTCATTCCGCATCAGGCCAACATCAGGATCATGGAGGCGACCGCGAAAAAACTTGGCCTGCCAAAGGAAAAACTGATCGCGACCGTTCACCATCACGGCAACACTTCCGCCGCATCCATACCCCTGGCCCTGGATGAGGCGGTGAAAGACGGCCGCATACTTCCTGGCCAGACCCTTCTGCTCGAAGGGGTGGGAGGCGGCTTCAGATGGGGCGCGGTCCTGCTGCGCTGGTAATCGGGATACCATGAAAATTGCTTTCGTGTTTCCGGGACAAGGCTCGCAATCGGTGGGCATGATGGTGTCCTTCTCCGGGCTGCCCGGCGTGCGTGCTACTTTCTCCGAAGCCTCCGACGCAATCGGGCAGGACCTCTGGAAGCTGGTCGAGGAAGGGCCGGCCGAAGAGCTCAATCTGACGGTCAATACCCAGCCAATCATGCTCACCGCTGGCATTGCGCTTCATCGTGCATGGGAAGCCGATAACGGGGCTGCGCCTGCAATTTGCGCCGGTCATAGTCTGGGGGAATATAGCGCTCTGGTAGCGGCGGGTGCAATCGATTTTCCCACTGCAGTTTCGCTCGTTCTATTTCGCGCGCAAGCCATGCAGGACGCCGTACCCGCGGGTGTCGGTGCGATGGCTGCCATCCTTGGGCTCGAGGATGAGGTTGTGCAAGCAGTCTGCAAGGAAGCCAGCGGCGAGAAGCAGATTGTAGAAGCGGCCAATTTCAATTCGCCGGCTCACGTCGTCATTGCGGGAAATGTTGCCGCGGTAGAGCGCGCTATGGAACTCGCCAAAGGCAAAGGCGCGAAGCGGGCGGTCATGCTGCCGATGAGCGTGCCTTCGCATTGCAGCCTGATGCGACCCGCCGCCGAGCGCATGCGCGAACGCCTCAAGGCTGTCAGGATCGGCACATCAAGCATGCCGGTCCTGCACAACGCGGACGTAAGCAGTGCAGTCTCGCCCGACGCTATTCGCGACGCGCTGGTGCGTCAACTCTATCAACCGGTACGCTGGGTCGACACCATTCGCGCATTCGTGACGTCGGGTGTAACCCACATCGTCGAATGCGGACCGGGCAGGGTGCTCGCGGGTCTGTGCAAACGAATTGCCCCGCAAACACAGTCGTTTTCTTTCGCAGACGAGCCGGCATTCAAGACAGCCTTCGCTGCGCTGAAGTAATGGGAGGGGCCATGCTCAAGGAGAAAGTCGTACTGGTGACTGGAGCCAGCAGGGGAATAGGTCGAGCCATTGCAGTCGCTCTGGGCAAAGCCGGGGCAACGGTTGCAGGAACTGCTACCAGTGACGCCGGGGCAGCCGGAATTACGGAATACCTTCGAAGCGAGGGCCTGAAGGGGGCGGGATACAAGCTCAATGTGATCAATGCCACAGAAACAGAGGCCGTTCTCGCGAGGATCGAATCCGATCATGGCCCGGTGGCCATTCTCGTGAACAATGCAGGCATCACACGGGACAACTTGTTGTTGCGCATGAAAGATGCCGAATGGGACGAGATCATGGATACCAATCTGAAACCGGTCTTCCGCTTGAGCAAATCTGTCATTCGATCGATGATGAAAGCGCGATTCGGGCGCATCATCAACATTACGTCTGTTGTCGGATCCATGGGTAACGCCGGCCAGGTCAACTATGCTGCAGCAAAGGCGGGCGTGGTCGGGTTCAGCAAGTCCCTGGCGAAGGAAGTCGGCAGCCGCAACATCACGGTAAACTGCATTGCACCCGGGTTCATCGATACGGACATGACGCGTGAATTGCCCGATGACCAGAAGAACGCGTTGCTCGCCCACGTGCCGCTTGGCCGTTTCGGGCAGGTCGAAGAGATCGCGGCGGCGGCGCTATTTCTGGCCTCGGACGGGGCCGCGTATGTTACTGGGAGTACCCTGCATGTCAATGGCGGTCTGTACATGGACTGACGCCGGACGACGCGCAATTTTGGTAGAATGTGGCGCGTGTTTTTGTTCCAGGCAGCTTTGGCAGGCGTGGGCAGTCACGCAATAGAATCTTCAAGTGAAAGGGAAGGGACTTTAATGGAATCCGTAGAACAGCGCGTCAAGAAGATTGTTGCCGAGCAGCTGGGCGTGAATGAGGCAGACGTCAAGATCGAATCGACGTTCGTCGATGACCTCGGAGCCGATTCCCTCGACACCGTGGAACTGGTGATGGCGCTTGAAGAAGAATTCGAGTGCGAGATTCCCGATGAAGAAGCGGAAAAGATCACGTCCGTTCAGCAGGCGATCGACTACATCAAGGCGCATCTAAACTGACCCCACCCATAGCCTTTTTCCTCTGGAGTCCCGTTGTCTAGACGCCGAGTCGTCGTAACCGGCTTGGGCACCGTCTGTCCGGTCGGCAACAGCGTCAAGCAAGCATGGGCCAATATCCGGGCAGGTAAATCCGGTATTACGCGGATTACCCGATTTGACGCGTCACCGTTTGCTTCCCAGATTGCCGGAGAAGTGAAGGACTTCGATATCGGCCAGGTGTTGACGCCCAAAGAAGCACGGCGCGTAGACATATTCATTCACTACGGCATCGCGGCTGCGGTTGAAGCAATCAAGGATGCCGGCCTGGAAGCAAATCCGAAAGATGCGGAGCGCGTCGGCATCAACATCGGTTCCGGCATCGGCGGACTGCCTCTGATAGAGGAAACCCACAGAGCCCTGATGGAAGGCGGTCCGCGCAAGATTTCCCCGTTCTTCATTCCCGGCGCAATCATCAACATGATCTCCGGAAATCTTTCGATCATGTATGGATTCAAGGGGCCTTGCCTGGCAATGGTTACGGCCTGCACCACCGCCAACCATTGTATCGGCGATTCGGCACGCCTTATTGAGTATGGAGACGCCGATATCATGGTGGCCGGCGGTTCCGAGGCAGCCACATGCGCACTTGGTGTCGGCGGCTTCTCGGCAGCACGCGCGCTCAGTACCCGCAACGATGACCCTGCAACAGCGAGCAGGCCCTGGGACATCGACCGCGACGGCTTTGTTCTGGGCGAGGGGGCTGGTGTAGTGGTCCTGGAAGAACTGGAGCACGCCAAAGCTCGGGGTGCACATATCTACTGCGAACTGGCCGGGTATGGCGTCAGCGCAGATGCCCACCACATCACGGCGCCGTGTGAAGACGGGGAAGGAGCAGCGCGCGGCATGGTCAACGCCATGCGCAATGCGGGAATCAACCCGGGTGAGGTGGATTACATCAATGCCCACGGTACTTCGACCCAACTGGGTGATCTGGCTGAAACAGTCGCAGTCAAGCGATGCTTCGGGGACCATGCAAAGAAACTCGCGATCAGTTCCACCAAATCCAGCACCGGGCATCTGCTCGGCGCTGCGGGCGGCGTCGAGGCCGTATTCACCATCATGGGCATGGAGGACCAGGTCGCTCCGCCGACGATCAATCTGTTCCGTCAGGATCCACAGTGCGATCTAGACTACGTGCCCAATACGGCAAGGCAGATGACGATCAAAGTTGCCCTGTCGAATTCCTTCGGTTTCGGCGGCACCAACGGCACGCTCGTTTTTCGGAAAATCTGACCGGTTGAAAGAACCGTCGAATTCCGGATTGGAATTCTCAATGGCATTCAGCGCCGCAAAATTGGTGCGATGATCATGGCCCCGAGGTGACGGTTCGCAGCATGGCAAAGCGTAAAAATCTGTTCCTGCCTGAACCAAGATGGACGCTATTGCGGCTACTGCGCTGCGGAATGCTGGTTGCCATGCTGGGTGGGATATGCGCCGCGGTCTGGCTGGCTTATTTTGCCTTCCGTCCACTCGAAATTCCTCCCGGCTCACGCGCGTTCAATGTCGATCACGGCCGCAGTCTGCGCAGTGTTTCGGAACAGCTTGCGCACGCCGGCCTCGTCTCCGACGGATGGAGCTTTCTGGCTCTCGCGCGATTGATGGGAGCCGCAGGGGAAATCAAAGCCGGCAGCTACGAAGTAGGAGGGCAGATCGCACCTTATCGGTTGTTGGAAAAAATCGTCCGTGGCGAATTTGCACAAGCCGAGCTTAGATTCATCGAAGGGTGGACCTTCGCACAATTACGGGGCGTCCTGGACAACCATCCAGCCCTCAGACATGACAGCACCGGATTGTCGAGTGCGCAAATACTGGAGCGCCTGGGCATTGAAAAATCATCTCCGGAGGGTTTGTTTTTTCCGGACACGTATTACTTTGCCGTGACTTCCAGCGATCTGGCATTGCTGAAACAGGCCTATACGAAGATGCAATCGAAATTGCAGACGCTATGGGCAGAGCGAGCGCCGGGGTTGCCTATCAACAATCCATACGAAGCGTTGATTTTTGCGTCGATCGTGGAAAAGGAGACCGGCCGCAATGAGGAAAGGGACCTGGTCGCCGCAGTATTCATCAACAGGCTCAAACGCGGCATGCGCCTGCAGACTGATCCGACGGTGATCTACGGCCTCGGCCCTGCATTCGACGGAAATTTGCACCGTCGCGACCTGCAGACCGACAATAGTTATAACACTTACACGCGCTATGGCCTTCCACCCACGCCGATTGCGATGCCGGGAGAGGCGTCGATCAGGGCAGCCCTGAACCCGGCGCAAAGTCCGGTGCTGTATTTTGTCGCTCGCGGCGACGGCAGCCACCAGTTCTCCGCGACCCTCGTGGAACACAACCGGGCCGTGACCAAGTTTCAGCTGCATCGGTGAAGCCCGGTCTTTTCATCACCTTCGAGGGCATCGACGGCGCGGGCAAAAGTACCCACGTGCAATGGTCTGCGCAATTTCTGCGAGGGCAGGGTGTCGAGCTTGCCTTGACGCGCGAGCCTGGAGGTACCGCCCTGGGTGAAAAACTCCGTGAACTTCTCCTGGCATCGGAGGGACGCATCCATGGCGAAACGGAAGCATTGCTGATGTTTTCAGCCAGGCGGCAGCATCTCGAAGAAATCATCAGGCCGGCGTTGATGCGTGGCACTTGCATTTTGTGCGATCGTTTTACGGATGCGAGCTTTGCCTATCAGGGCGGCGGTCGCGGCGTGGACAAGAAGAAGCTGGCTATATTGGAGGCCTGGGTGCACCCGGGTCTGCAGCCCGACCTGACTTTCTTGTTCGATGTAAGCGCGCATGTGGGGCGGGACCGGGTCGCGCGCATCAAATCCCCGGACCGGTTCGAGCGCGAAAACGCGGAGTTCTTTGTCCGCGTTCGCGATGCCTATCTCGAACGGATGGAGGAATCGCCTCGCCGATTTGTGCGTATAGATGGCACCAAGCCCATCCTGGAAATCCAGCGGGAATTGGGGAATAAACTGAAAATGGTCTTATCGCAATGGAAGACCTGACTTATCCCTGGGTTTTGTCTCTCCTCGACAGGTTGCCGCGCTCCGCCAAGGCATTGCCGCGCGCGTTGCTGCTCGCGGGCAGACGCGGGCTGGGCAAACGCTCGACCGCGTTGTTTCTCGCTCAGGGCTTGCTTTGCGAGACAGACCGCGAGGGATTGAAAGCCTGCGGGACCTGCGTATCGTGCCGGCTGTGTCAAGCAGGCAATCATCCCGATTTGCGTATCCTCGAGGCTGGCCCGGAAGAAGACGACCCCGCTTCCAGTGCTGCCGATGATGAAGGCGGGTCTTCCAAAAAGGCAACTCGACCGATCTCTGTCGAAAGGGTTCGCGTGCTATGGGAATTCGTAACGATCACTGCACATCGCGGCGGCGCGAAGATCGTCTGCATCCTGCCTGCTGAGGCGATGCATCCGGGTGCCGCCAACGCGATTCTCAAAATCCTCGAGGAACCGCCAGGCGACACTTACTTTCTGCTTGTGACCCACCAACCCGAACGGCTCCTTCCGACGATTCGCAGCCGTTGCTTTCATCTGGCGTTTGCCCCGCCTGATTCGGGGACAACGCTGGCCTGGCTGAAGGGGCAGGGGATAGAGCATGGGGAATTGGCCCTGGCGCAGAGTAGCTATGCCCCGCTGGCGGCAATGGAACGTGCAAGCGATGCGACGTTCTGGAGCCAACGCAAGGCGTTGCTGGATAAACTTTCGGCCGCTGAATTCGATTTCTTGCAGGCTGCGGATTGCGCCGAAGACATTGATGGAGCCTTGGTTTCGACTTTGCTGTCGCAGTGGGCTTATGACGTCGCCGCCTTGAAATCGGGCGGCAAAGTGCACTACCACCTCGATTACGCCACAACGCTGCAAAGAGTCGCCAGGGTTATCCCGACCGATGCGCTTATGAACTGGTACGACGAGGTAATACGATTCGGGCGCGTGGCGCAACATCCCCTGAACAAACGCCTGGCTATGGAAAACCTTCTGTCAGGGTACCCGAACAGGTTTTCTTGACGCCCCAAGATGGCGGCCATTCGTTGCAGCGCTTCAATACTCTAAAATACTGAAATAATGAGATTTAATATATTGAACTTACACAGTTAAATTGTTTATAGATTCGCACTGTCATATCAATTTCCCGGAGCTGGCCGCCGATCTTGATGGCGTAGCCGGGGCAATGGCTTCAAACCGCGTGACTCACGCGCTTTGCGTATCGGTCAACCTCGAAACGTTTCCCCAGATCCTGGCCATCGCGCAACGCTTTCCCAATATATTTGCATCTGTCGGCGTGCACCCGGATGAGCGATCCGGCGAGGAGCCTGACATCGCCCGACTGGTCGGACTGGCTGGTCACCGCAGGGTTGTCGCCATCGGGGAAACCGGCCTGGACTATTACCGGGTCGAGGGTAATGCAGAGTGGCAACGAGAGCGCTTTCGTACACACATACGCGCGGCCAGGCAATCCCGCAAGCCGCTCATTATCCATACCCGGGATGCCCCGGCAGACACCCTGAGGATCATGAAGGAGGAAGGTGCGCAGGAGATTGGCGGTGTGATGCATTGCTTCACAGAGACCGCTGATGTCGCCCGACGGGCCATGGATTTGAATTTCATGATCTCGTTCTCCGGGATCGTGACCTTCAAAAATGCAGCGACACTTAAAGACGTCGCGCGCGAGGTGCCACTGGATAGGATGTTGATCGAGACGGATTCGCCGTATCTGGCGCCGGTGCCTTACCGCGGCAGGACGAATCAACCGGCTTACGTGCGGTTTGTAGCCGAAGAAATAGCCCGGCTGAAAGGCGTACCGATCGAATCAGTGGCCGAGGCGACGACTGCGAATTTCTTCAGGCTGTTCAATGTCGTGGGAACGACCAACGCTTAATACATGATTTTATGCCGCCCGGGCCCGATCGAGCCTGATTCAAGAATGCGTATAATGTATATTATGTTAAATTACTAATCGGGTCGAATGTCCGAACGTCCTCCGCCTCGAGAGCCTCCGCCGCTCCGATTTACCCCCTAACGCCACGGGCATCCCCTGAGGATCAGCGAAATTCCTGCCACACGAGTCGAGCCGCCAAATGATCAAGCACGCGCGCGTTCACCGACCCCATCTGAACCTTATCGAATCGCCCTCATCGAATCGCGCGCTTTTATTTGGCGGAGTCTTTCGAAGCAGCAAATTGCGGCGGCGGCGGCCACATTGAGAGACTCGATTTTCCCAGTCATCGGAATATGGACAAGTTGATTGGCCATCGACACTACATCTCCTGCCAACCCTCTGCCCTCACTTCCGAAAATCATCGCAACAGGCCCGGACAGGTCAATATCGTGGATCGACTGTCTTGCGTGCGGACTTGTTCCAATCACCACACCTTGAAATCCCGCCAGCGTAGTAGCCAGATCTACATGCAGGCGCACGGGCAGAATAAACTGAGCTCCCATCCCGCCTCGCAGCGATTTTGGCGACCACGCATCGGCGCAGCCTTTTGCCAGATGCGCCGACGTTGCGCCCGCTGCGGCAGCGGTCCTGAGCAGGCCGCCGAGGTTGCCCGGATCCTGAACGCCATCGAGAAGTATGCGAAAAGCGTCCGGTGTCCTGGATTCGACGCACGGAATGCCTGCGATGGCGGCAATTCCCTCGGGTCCTTCGACCTGCGCGATTTCTGCGAACAACTCGTCCGCCAGCAGATAGCTTTTTCCTGGTGATGTGCTTTCAAAAATGTGCCGGATTTCCGGCCGATCAGCGCCCGCCTCGCTGATCAACAACGTCGAGTCCTTAAGTCCGAATTGGTCCGCATACGCGCGTATCAGGCGCGTGCCGTCCATCAGAATCTGCTTTGTGTTGTTTCGCTCGCGGGCCGACTCTGCCAGTTTGCGCGCAAGTTTGAAATGCGGGTTCTGCCGCGACGTGATGCGTTCCATGGAAATTCAAACGGAGTAGGAAATATGGTGCCCGGAGCCGGGGTCGAACCGGCATG
>DATFUO010000085.1:0-4956 GCA_035260785.1 Burkholderiales bacterium | reverse complement strand
CTGCCGCTGTCGGGCGGCCCGGCGTTCAAGTCCTTCCCCGCCGTGTCCGCCGACAAGAAGCAGGCGCAGGCGGAGTTGTACATGCTATCAAGCGATTCGCCGAAGCCGAGCGCACCGGACATTCCCCGCGGCGAAGCCGTTCCCGACGACCAGTGGGCGTTCGCCGACTGTTCCGATGGATGGCCAGGAAGGCCCAGCACGGTCTATCTCTGCCTGAAGGACGGATTTCGCAACGATCGCAACTACCACCTGATTTATCGCGCGACGGATTCCCCGGTGATGGGCCTGGGCTACGTGACGACGCGGGACTTCGTATCCTTTTTGCGGAACGACGAAAAGGACGCGGCGGGCAACACCAATCCGGTATACGGCATCAAGACCACGCTCTGCCAGGGTATCTCCTCGTCAGGCATGTACCTGCGCGACTACCTGTACCAGGGATTCAACGTCGACGAGCAGGAGCGCCAGGTCTGCGAAGGCATGCACATCCACGTCGCCGGCGTGCAGAAGCTGTACCTCAATTACCGGTTCGCGCAACCGAATCCATTTACGCAGCAGCACCGGGAACGTTACGTGCCGGATACCAACTTCCCGCGCCAGTACGCCGTGCGTGTCAATCCTTTCAACCGGGTGCCCGATGGCATCCTCAAGCGGCCGAAGACCGATCCGAAAATCATCCATACGGACACCGCGAACGAATACTGGCAATTCCGGGCTTCGCTCACCGGTGCCAGTGAAGGCGGCACCATGGACTTCAACGAGTCGTCGAAAGTGCGGCGCTATCTGCTGTCCAGTCAGCAGCATGGCGGCTTCAAGCCCGACGCGCCGAACCACGGCATCGCCGACAAACAATGCGAGCAACTGACCAACGCCACGCATCCGGGCCCTCTGTTGCGCGCGCTGGTGGTCGCTCTCGATGACTGGGTAAGGAAGAATATTGCGCCGCCCGAGACGCGCGTGCCCAGGATCGCCGATCACACGCTGGTTGCGCCCGCCGATCTCAATCTGCCAAAGATTCCCGGATTGACTTTCGAAGGCCTGTACAACGGATCGGGGGATCGCGACTTCGGTCCGCGCGTGATCGGAAATTCGGGCGTCATCGACCTGCTCATTCCCCAGACCAAGGCAACCCACAGGATTCTGGTGCCGCAAGTCGACGCGATCGGCAACGATATTGCGGGCATCCGCCATCCCTTTGTCGAAGTTCCGGTCGCAACCTTGCTCGGCTGGAACACCCGCACCAGGGAATTCGGCGGTCCGGACCTGTGTGACCTGCTGGGATCGACCGTTCCCCTGCCGAGGACCCGCGCCGATGCGCAGGCAAAAGGCGACCCGCGGCCTTCCCTCGAGGAACTTTACGTCTCCCATGAGGCGTATGTAGCGAAAGTCGCCGAGGCGGCGAAGAAACTGCAATCGCAACGCCTGATGCTGCCGGAAGACGTTGACATGGTCGTCAGGGACGCAGAGGCATCGGACATCCTGCGCTAGCAAACGAATCGCCCCTGTCATCGTCGTCCGGTGTTAACTGACGCCTGAACCTCCCGGGCTGGTCCGCGATCCGACTGATCGGAGCCAACGACCCGGTCCGGGGCGGGCGGCACACCGTTGATGGATAATTCGATCATGTTGCCGCAAGCCCCCTCCCGTCCGTTGCGCCGGCTCCTGCTCTGGACCGCGTGGACTTTCACCACGCTCATCCTGATCGTGGTGCTCGGATTTTTGTATGTCACCTTCGTCGGCATCTCCATCAATGCCTCGTTCCTGCGTGGAACCATTGCGCAGACCTTCAGCGACAACATCGGCCGACCGGTGCGCTTCGAGGGTCCGATGGAAATCGAGATCTCCGCCAAGCCGAAGTTGCGCATTGGCGGGCTGCATATCGCCAACGCACCGGGATTCGGCAAGCAGGATTTCGCGAGCCTCGGCGAGGCGCGGCTGGCGGTCGACCTCTGGCCTTTGCTGTTCAAGAGGAAGTTGCACATCGACGAGCTTGCGGGCAGCGACGTACGCGCGCATTTGCAGGTCAGATCGGATGGCACCAACAACTGGACTTTCCATCGTCCGATCCCTGCAGCGCCCAAGGCCCCCGATCCCGCAGGACCGTCATCGATAAGCGCGGACCAGGCGTTCGCGCTCCTCGATATCCAGCGCGTTACGCTGGAAAATCTGAAAGTAGAGTACGCGGGTATCGACGACAAGAGCCATTACTTTTCCCTGCATGCGCTGACAGCGCAGTCTCCTGCCAACCAACCCTTCACGCTGACCCTGAATGGCGCGGTCGAAAAGGAGTTTCCCTACCACCTGGAATTCACCGGCGGCAAACTGTCGGACCTGGCGACCGACAAACCCTGGCCAATCGCTTTCACGCTGACTTTCCTGAGTTCGACGCTGACGGGCATCGGCAGCGTGCGCGCCCACGGCGGCGAAGTGACGTTCGGTCTTGGCACCGAAAACCTTCTGGAATTCGAACGCCTGCTGCAAACGAGACTGCCGGATGTAGGAGCCAGCGGCATTGCCGGAACCGTGACCTTCACCCCGCATCGGGTGCTGATAACGCAACTGACCGGCGCCATGGGCAAAACAACGCTGCTCGGCGCTTTGGACTTCGACGATACCGGATCAAAACCGAAACTCAGCGGTTCTCTGGCCCTGCCGACACTCGATCTGCGGCCGTTTCTGGGCGCCCAATCCGCCGGAGAAAATTCCGCCAGGGAAAATATTGAATCGCCGCGCAGTCTTGCCGAGGTCTATCGCAACTTGTCCAGGGCAACATTCGATCTCAGGCGGCTCAACGACGCGGACGCCGACCTCACCCTGAGTGTCGGACGCTGGCTGAGCCTGCCCGGCGACGTGAAAGACGTCTCGCTGCAGATCAAGCTCAATGACGGCACGCTGCAGGCGCCGGTCAAAGCTGTGATCGCCGGCGTCGCGCTGGCAGGCAGCGCCGACGCCGATGCCAACCTGACGCCCCCGAAATTCAAGCTTGCGCTGGGCACTCGCGATTCCGATCTGGGTGGTCTGGCCGAACTGCTGCTCGACCTGCGCGGCGTCAAAGGACGCCTCGGCCGCTTCGACCTCAAGCTCTCCTCGCAGGGCAATCAGGGCAGCGACCTGGTGCAAAGTCTGGCCGTCAAAGTGGAAGTTGAACGCGGTCATTTCAGTTACGGGAACATCGAAGGCGGCCGGCCGGTGGAATTCAGCCTTGACCAATTGGCGGTCAACCTGCCCGCGGGCCAGGCATTGAATGGCAACTTGCGCGGCGCGCTGCTTGGTCATCCGTTCACTGCGCAACTGCATGCTGGAGCGCTCGAGCCCACCATGCTGCAGGGACGCTCGCCGCTGGATTTTATTTTGCGCTCGGGCGACGTGCACGCGCGCATCCGCGGCACCCTCGAAGTACCCGCAGCCGATCGCGGCCCGGACATCTCTTTCGAGTTCACGGCTTCCCACGCTGGCGAACTGGCGAGCTGGTTCGGTTTCAGGCCGGGCGCCGAAGCACCGGCCGTTCTGTCGGGTAAAGCAAGCGTGCGCGAGAAAGAATGGCAACTGCAGGATTTGATGTTCAAGCTCGGTCGCACGACGATCAGCGCGAACGTGGCGCGCACCATGGCGGAGGGCAAGCCGCTGATGAAAGTCCGACTCGGGGCCGAACAGATAGACGTCAGGGAACTGGAATCGATGATTCCGAAATCGGAGGGGAAAAAAAAGCAGCCCGAGCACCCGGTGCTGGACATCCCTCTGCTGCCGCATGGGATCGATCTTACCGACGCGGACATCGCGGTAAAGGTCAATCGGTTTGCCGGTGCGCCCGTCGAAATACGCGATGTGTCGTTCGACGGCCGGATCCGCGACGGTTACATGCATCCCTCCCCCTTCGCGGCCAATGTCGCGCAGACCGGTTTCAACGGAGCGGTGCTGTTCGATTTGCGCAGCGCAGAGCCGATGGCGGGCTTTTGGGTGTACGCAGCCAATATCGATGCCGGCAACCTGTTGCGCAAGCTCGGTGTGGCGAAAAATCTGGATGCATCGTTCAGCGAATTCGCGTTCAACTTCGTCGCCCGCTCGAGCAGGCTTGGCGAGATGCTATCGCGCTCCGAATTGCTGGGCTCGATCGGTGGCGGCCGTATTGTCCTGCGCGATCCGAATACGCACGGCGAAGCGCGCATCACGGTCGACAAGGGCGAATTGCGCGCCGATCCCGGCATGCCATTGCGATTGACGCTGAAAGGGGCGCTCGACGGCGTGCCGGTGTCGATCGCGCTGGACACCGGACGGGCGGACCAGTTCGTCGATTCCAGGCTGCCGCTGTCCTTCAAACTGAATGCCGAAGCCGCCGATACCCGCGTAATCCTCTCCGGAAGCATCGCGCGACCGATCGGCAGCGAATTGGAACTCGCCCTCGATGCGAGCGGCACCCGCTTCGACAATCTCGACAAGCTCGCTCGCGCAGCGTTGCCGCCTTGGGGGCCCTGGTCCGCGGTCGGAAAATTCCGCATGTCCGCGCGCGGCTACGAGGTCAACGAGCTGCGGCTGCAGGTCGGGGAGAGCATGCTCAACGGGCAGGGCCGGCTCGACACCGAAGGCGGCCGGCCGCGTATCCTCATTGCCCTGACCGCTCCGATCATCCAGCTCGACGATTTCAAGTTCGGCGACTGGTCACCGGTGGAAAAAAAGCCGGACGACAAACCGGCCGCACTGACCGCCGACGAGGTTCGCAGCAAGGCCGCCGAGGCCAGCGATCAGGCACAGAAACTGTTGAGTCCCGAAATGCTGCACCGGCAGGACGCGGCGCTGAAGGTGGAGGTGAACCAGGTGCTGTCGGGCAAGGACATTCTTGGCAGCGGAAAACTGCAAGCGAGGCTGGAGAACGGGCGCGCCGACATCGGCCCGATCGAACTCGACGTGCCGGGTGGCTCGGCGAACCTGCAATTGGGTTACGAACCCAACGATGAGAAC
>DATFUO010000084.1:0-16799 GCA_035260785.1 Burkholderiales bacterium | reverse complement strand
TGGAAAGTTTTGCCCGGAAAGGCCGCAGTTTATCACCGGCGCCGGACACTTCAGCCCGCCTTCAGCTTCGCCCGCCTCTGCTCCTTCGGCAGCTTGCCGATTTCCCGGACGGCCGCATAGAAGCGCCTGAAGTCGCCACCGTTCTGCGCCAGCACCCGGCGAAAGCCGGGCACCAGCTCGGAATAAGTCGCGATCGGCACCAGATGGGCATTGTTCAGCTCCTCCGAAAAGAAGCGATCGTAACCGGCAAATCCCTCCCAGGAAGATTTCAGCTCCAGATACTCGGCTTTCAAGGCGGCAAACGTTTCGGCCTTCTTCTGGCGCTTCTGCGCATCGGGCAACGCGCTCGCGTACAGCCTCCTGAGACTGTCGCGATATTTCATCACCAGGCCGATGAAGGCGCCTTTGCGTTGTTCGCCCAGGTCGAAGGCGGTCCGCTGCGCGGCGTTGCCGTCGCGCAGCAGCCAGCGATCTACGCCTTCCAGTTCGACAGCGACGGCAAACGACTCGTTGAACACCGTGTCTCCGGAAACGTAAACGACCTGATGCGCAAGCTCGTGAAAGATCAACTGCGCGAGCTGGGCATCGGGATAGCGCACGACGGTATTGAGCACAGGGTCGTCAAACCAGCCCAGCGTGGAATAGGCCGGAATGCCGGCGACGAATACGTCGAAGCCCTGGCGCCGCAACTGCTCGCTGAACCGCTCGGCGCCGGCCTGGCTGAAATAGCCGCGGTAGCCCACGCAACCCGCGATCGGAAAACACCATTCCTTCGGCGCAACCGAGAATTCTGTCGCGGCGAACACGTTCCAGACCACGAAAGGCCGTTCCAGGTCGGCGTACTTCCGGTAGCTGCCGTTTTCGGGCAACGCCAGCTCGCTGGCACCGAAATCCCGCATGCGCAGGACCAGCGACAGACGCTCGCGCACCTCCGGTCGCGTGAGCGGGTCTTCGATCACCTGCGGGATCGGCCGGCTGCGGTGCCAGATCTGCATCTGCCCTTCAACGGCCTGGTAGTAGTAGCCGATGTTCGTGCAACCGCAGAGCCCGGCGGCAAGCGCAAGTACGACGGCCAATCGGGTCATCGGCCGAAGCTGCCGTTTTTCAGAAAAGCACAGACGGCACGGGCAACCGCCGCCGAAACCAGCATCGCGGTGTGGGTGGTATGCAGCACGATCGAATCAGCCGCACCGGGTACGTGGGTTTCGTCGAGGATCACGACGCCGTCGTTCGGCCTGGGCAGGCGAGCAACCAGTCTGCCGAGGCCCATGGAAACATCTCCTGCAACTACGCCGAGCTCGACGCCGTCCGGAATCGGTGGCCTGGGTTGACGCAACCAATCCTGGATCGTGCGTCCGAGCAGACCGCGACTCGTCGCGAATCGCTTCATCTCCTGCGCCGCGGCGCTGTTCGTGTACGGGCTGCCGAGCAGCACGACTCGATGCACTTTGATTTTCGGATGATCGTGCAACATGGTCATGATCAACAAACCGCCGAGGCTGTGGCCGACCAGATTCAACGGGGAACCGGTCTTTTCGCATACCGCGGCGAGTCGTTGCGCGTTTTCGCGCAGGCCCCGCCGCACGGATCGATAGCCATATCTCGTGACTTCGAACCCGCGGCGCTTGAGTCGCCAGGCCAGCGGCAGCATGGCCAGCCCGTTCAGCCACAGACCGTGGACGAGCACCACGCGCCCGCCATCAGCCGGCGTCATCCCCGGCTTTCAGGATCTCGAGTCCACGCTTGAGTGCTATCTGGTACCTGGCTTTGACCCGGGCGATTTTTTCCGCCGGCCAGTCGTAGAAACCCTTGCCGCTCTTCATTCCGATCTCGCCGGCCTTGACCTTCGCCGCGAGTTTCGCCGCCGGCTTCGCGTCGTTGCACAAGTCCGGAAAAACCGTGCTGGAGGCGAGGAAGTTCACGTCGAGTCCGGACATCTCTTTCTGCAGGATCGGTCCGGCGGCGACATAACGAAAACCGAATCCGTAACGCACGGCGATGTCCACATCTTCCGGCGTGGCGATGCCGCGTTCGATCAGCGACCAGGCTTCGCGCATCAGCGCATGTTGCATGCGATTGGCAAGGAAGCCGGGAATGTCCTTTGCCACCATCACCGGTTTGCGGCCCAGGCGCTGCATCAGCTCGAACACCGATCGCGCTAACGCGGGATCGGTGGCGTCCGATCGCACCACTTCCACCAGCGGCACCATGTGCGCCGGCATGAAGAAATGCAACCCGAGCATGCGGTGTGCGCTCTTCAGGCCATCGGCAATCCGGCTGATCGGAAAGCTCGATGAATTGCTCGTCAGCGCAATGTCGGCAGGAGCAAGCGCTTCGAGTTCGGCGAAGATGCGCTGCTTGAGCGGCAGGTCTTCGTTTACGGTCTCGACCACGATGCCGGCGTGCTGCCACGGCACATCGCGAAGTGCATCGTGCAGCGAGACATCGGGCCGGGCGCTGCCCAGTTCCGCCATCGATCTGGCAAAGCGTTCCCGCAGAGTATCGTGGGTCTTTCCCGGCCGCTGCACGATCTCCACGCCCATGCCGCCGGCCGCGAAAATCGCCGCGACATCGGCCCCCATCGTCCCGCCGCCAATGATCACGGCCCGTTTATTATGCTGCATCACGCCCTTTCTCCCAGATTTTCCTTCGAGGCCAATTATAGTTTGTGTGGGTCAAAGGTTTAATTCCACCGGGTTCCGGGATAGGGTCAAGGTAGTGAGCGTACCCTCACCAAAACACTCACCGCAGAGGACGCGGAGGGAAACCAAAACTGGCATCCTCTGAGGGGTTTCTGTGGTGCACATGAACGATGTCCAAGATTAACGTTGATCGGCTGCATACATACTAGAGTTGCCCATTACCGTATTCTTCACGTTTTTCCTCCGCGTCCTCCACGTCCTCTGCGGTGAGCGCTTTTCGAGCCTTAGGTCGCGGATAGACAGAAGGTGTGGGAATGCTAGACTTCGCGCCTCGTTTCGCAGACCACCATGCCCTTTGCGCCAGACACCCTGATTGCCGTGCCGTTGATCGGGCTGCTCGCCTACATCATCCTCGGCATCTCCGGTTTCGGCTCGGCTCTGGTCACCATTCCGCTACTGGTGCACTTTCTGCCGCTGCAGACAGTGGTGCCGCTCGTCGTCATGGTGGACTTTCTGGCGACTGTGTCCAGCGGCCTGAGATTCCGCGAGCACGTCGAAGTGGCGGAATTGAAACTGCTGGTCCCGGCAGTCATCGTGGGCATTCTGTCCGGCGTGACGCTGCTCGCTACGCTGCCGAAGCACGCGGCACTTGTGCTGCTCGGCGGTTTTGTCACGGGTTACGGAATCTACCGGTTGCTGACCAGGCCATCCGGCAAGCCGGTTTCGCGCTGGTGGGGCATCCCGACCGGGCTCATCGGCGGGTTGATCGGTGGATTGTTCGGCGTGGGCGGGCCGATTTACGCGACGTACATGGCGGCACGCATTCATGACCCATCGAAGATGCGCGCCACGCTTTCGGCTATATTCTCTTTCAGCACCGGGTTGCGGGTGACGGTGTATCTGGTCTCGGGTCTGTTGCTGCAGTCCGAAGTCTGGTGGGCGTTTTTGCTGCTGCTTCCGGCCATGCCGGTGGGACTTGCCATCGGCCACCGCCTGCACGCGAGATTGACTCGCGAACAGGTTGGCCGATTCATCAGCGTGTTGCTGGTCGTCAGCGGAATTTCGCTGCTGTGGAAGGCTATTTGAGAGGCTATTGCTCGAACCAGTACTCTCCTCTATTGGACGCCCGGCTATACCCGTTTGAAGCGACGGTATCGAACTCCACCGCGTCAGTGGTCATGCCGCGGATCTTGGCGAATTTCCCGGTGCCGCCCACAATCTTCTGCGTTCCATGAAAGGTTCCGCGCTTCGACCCGGTTGCCGTGACCTCCGAATAGGCGGTGCCGTTCCACTCGAGGAAGACTTTGTTTCCATCCTCCAGCACCCAAATTGCGTATCCCCTCGCGGGTCCGACGCCATTTGTATAGTCGGAAAAACCGCGATCCCATTCTTCCACGACCTTCACACCATCGAGCACGATCTGCTTCATCGAATGAACGCGATGGACTTCCAGAATCCGGACCTGATGCCCGGTCACGTCACCGACGTCGATGACATGTTGCTGGACATAGTTGCTCTTGACCCCTTCACTTGTCGTATTGATCGGAAACTTCTGCTGCGCCCACGCAACGTTTACGACAAGCAATGCAGCCACAATCATCACGGCAGTCCGGTGAAGCGCTTTCAGAAATGTTATCGCTCTCATGAATCTCTCCCCGTTCGTCGTTCATCCCTTCCTTTTTTCCGTTTCACGCTTCACCGTTCCGCGACACTGGCTTGATAAAAATGCCTTGCGTCGACCCGCTAGTTGCAGGTCCCGCCCCAGATTCCCATTTCCGCTTTGCCGTCGTTGATCACGGATTTCCACCAGCCGGAATAACTCTTTCCTGCCAGTGCGCCGGTTCCAGCAACCTGCTTCCAGGTGCCCCGCTCCGCTCCGGGTTCGAGCGCGAAAACATCGCTTTCGCTGGCCCCGTCATTCATTTTTCGCGTGCAGATGCCCGCGACCCGGACCTTGCCGTCAGGCGAGGCAAGCACATATCCGCCACATTCTCCGACACCGTTGAACAGCGAGTTTGCGCTTGTCGTGCTGCCGCGTGAAACAAAGTACGTGACGGTGTGGCCGCTTGCGACTTCGAGCGTTTCTGCGGATGTCGTTACACCAGTCCAGTTGCCGCTGCAATTGTCGGCGAGTGAAGAACTCGCCCAGACCAGAGTCATAAACAATGCGGCGCTCCACTGCATCAATTTAAGACGTGTCATGAATCCTCCCAATGGTGCACGGAGTTGCGCAAGGGTTTGCCGGCTCCACCATCGCAACTCCGTATGTGGCGGGGCCAGTAAGCTGTCGTCTATTCCTCGAACCAATACTCTCCCTCGCCGGTGATTTCATTGCTCAGGGCTTTGCCCGCTTTCGAGGCGCCCCTGGTAATGTCGCGTATATATCCACGGATATTGCGGAACCCACCGGTCCCCCCTGTCAAAGTCGAGATGCCGTGATAGACATACTCCCGGGTTCCATCGGGGCGATTGACCGACTGCACGGTCCCCGCATAGCGAGCGAAGATGCGATCGCCATTTTCGAGGTTGTAGATGCCGTAGCCCGCGGTCTGACCGCTGTAATCCGCGTAGTCCGAGGTGCCACGTGACCAGCTCTCGGTCACTTTTACGTTCCGAAATTGCAATCGTTTCCACGGGTTCGACGCCTTCGGCTTCGAAGAACTCCGCCGCAATTTCCACCGGTCCGAAGAATCCCCGATCCACCCGGAAATGCTCGTTTTCGAATTCGAGCCGGGTCGGATCGGGTTTTCGTCGGCATCTTATGGCAGCCGGTAATCCAGCCGCTGGGCACACTGAAGCTCTCCATTGTTCCCGGCGCCTTTGCATTTCCACGGGCCGCTGCCCTGGATTCCGGCGTACTTGCCGGTGCCCCCGGCAATTTCATTGGTGCCGCTATCGCCCTCCGGCGAGAGGTTGCCCGTGAAGTTCGTGAAGATGCGGTCGCCGTCCGCGTCTCCGAAAGCGCAGGAGCCCTTGTTCTTGCCGCGATCGTCGATCACGAGGAAGGTATAGAAGCAATCCGCTGGACCGAGATGCAAAGGTCCCGATCCTTTGTCGTTGAAAGTCGTTCCTACCGCGCTCCCGTGACCCAGCATGTTCTTTTCAACCGGAGTAATTGCTTCTCCGGCAAGCTTCCATCCCGTGTGGAAGTTAATACTCCCGGACTTCGGAAGTTGCTGCGCCTCGGCCGCCGCCCACGATGCGGCGAAAGAAAGGCCCGCCACGAAAATTACAACCGCTTTGCTCATGATTTCTCCTTTTTGTTTGCCTGCAGCGCCGGGTTATGCGGTTGGCGCGACCCGTTTGTGTTTAGTCGACACTGATAGCGCGAGCGGACTGATGACCAGCGCAGATCGGGACCGGTAATTGCCACGCTGAGCCGCCTGGCCCATCACCAGCCGCGTCTCACCTCACTCTTTCCCAGGTGTCGACGAGCACGCCTTCGATAGTCGCCGTCTCCTTGTCGCCGTCCCATACCATGTAGACCGGATCGAGCGGATGCTGGTGGGACACGCGCCGGCCTTGTCTGGTCACCGGCACGCGCCTGGTTTCTCCTCCCCACTCGTAAACCGGCGGCGCGCCGCTGCCATCGTCGATGAAAAAGACTAATGGTGTGGCGACAACTTCGGTTTCCGACCACTTCCATTCGGAGATACGCGACAAAGACGCCGGCTTCCCGTCCGGGGTGCGCCAGAACAACGTGAGCTGGTATCCTACGTGCGTATACCCTACGTGCGTAGCAAGTCGGAGTACTCTTTTAGCCAGGAGTTATGGTCGAATACCCTACGTGCACAGCACGTCGGAGTACCCTTCTAGATCGGTATGCCGTGATCGGCAACCCATAGACCGGCATCCCCTTGCGGGGCACCGCCTCTAAGGCCTTTCCATCTTGCAAGTCGTCGGCAGGATATTGTCTTTCGCCTCTATGCGCGTATCGACGTGCCAGCCAAAGCCGGTTTCGTCTGCATCGTACTTGACACCTTGCCTGCCGACCTTGGCGAAAGTCGCAACGAATAGCGGTTCCATGATCTGATGATCGTCCGCGCGCATCCATGCTTCGCCGACGCCGGCGTCGTAGCGCATGTCTTCCAGCGCCTTTGCGACTTTGGCCGGATCGGCCGAGCCGGCCTTGTCGATCGCCTTCGCCCACATGTCGATCGCGTACTTGATCGGCAGGAATCCCCAGTCTTCGCTGTAGCGTTTCTTGTATTCAAGAAAATTCGTCTCCAACGGATTCCCCGACAGGTTCGGGAACCAGCTCGCGACTGTCTTCACGCGATCGGCCCCGGACGGGCCGAAGGCCTTCGGCGTCCCGACCAGATAGGCGTAGTTGGTGTAGAAGGTTGCCGGCAGGCCGGCTTCTTCGGCGGCCTTGATCAGCAGCGCAAGATCGCTGCCCCAGTTGCCGGTCAGGACGGTATCGGCCCCGCTGGATTTGATCTTTGCGATGTAGGGGGCGAAGTCCTTCACCTTGCCGGTGGGATGCAATTCGTCGCCGACGATCTGAATGTCCGGCCGCTTTCTGGCGATCATTTCCTTGGCGACGCGGCTGACGGACTGGCCATAAGCGTAATCCTGGTTGATCAGGTAAATCTTCCGGATGTTCCTGTCCTTCGCGATTACGGAAGTGAGGGCGTCGATCTTCATGTCGACATTGGCGTCGAAGCGGAAATGCCAGAAATTGCATTTCTCGTTGGTCAGCGCCGGATCGATCGCCGCATGATTCAGGTACAGCACCTCCTGACCGGGATTGCGCTGGTTGTGCTTGAGCACGCCTTCGGTCAGCGCATGACCGACGTGCGATCCATTGCCTTGCGTCACAAAGCGGATGCCCTGATCGATCGCCTGCTTCAGCGCAACCAAGCTCTCCTGCGGGCTCGACTTGTTGTCGAGGCTGACCAGTTCGAGCTTGATTCCACCGAGCACGCCCCCGCGTGCGTTGATCTCGTCGATGGCCTGCTGGATGTGACGGTCGCCGGACTGGCCCTGCAGGGCGAACGGCCCGCTTTGTGGATCGATGTGGGCGATTTTTATAGTATCGGCCGCGAGAACGTTTGCGGCGAGCCCGCAGAAGCCGGCAGCCAGCAGCCGGGCCAATGAAATTCCGTACATGTCCTGCCTCCTCATCCAGATTTTTCGGAAAGTTCGGTCTGTGCCAGACTTTTTGCGATGCCGCATTTCCGTCAGCAGACAAGAGGTCAACGTCTGGACCGGCGATTGAGCATACACCGGGTTCGGGTGCCATCGCGGCCCGGTTGCCGCAGTCGGGAAAAAGTGGCGGTGATCACGCGACGAACAGGTCGCGCGTCAAGTAACTGCTCTTACCCGCTTTTCAGTTCGGCAAAATGCCAGAGGGACCACGCATGATCGATGCACATATATCCGGCACATCGTAGCGGGAAGATGTCGTAACCACTGAACCTGCTAGCTGCGGACGCCGGGTCCTATCGGCAGCTCGCAGCCATGACCGGCCGCCACGATGACTGCGTATCCTCGAGATACAGCCTTTGCACCGCCAACGCATCGCTCTCCCGGGCCATCCACTCATCGCAGTCGCGCGCCTCGCCGCGCTTGGAGAATTGTCGGTGATGCTCGAGTTCATGCAGCACGATCGACAGCCACCGCGGGTCGGTCCAGTTGATATCGTTCCTGATATACAACTGGCCCTTGTCATACGCCGCCTCGCACGGGCATGGCATGGCCTCTTTCGGCACGATCAGCACCATCGGTATGTCGTCCGGTATCGGCTCCTGCGTGAGCGTTCGCAGCACGAAGAGCAGTTCGACCAGGGTACTCTTCAATTCATCACCCCTCCTGCTTCGCCCGCGCTCCCGACCCGAGCCGCGCAATTGGAGCGAAGCAATGCCTCTTCGAATCAGAAGGGCCTCGCAGCAGTCGTAGCTGGCGCTACTCGGGAGAGAGTTATCGCCTGAAGGCACTCCGCGAGGCCGTAAACCCCTGGACGCGCTTGCTCCACTTTGTAGACGCGCCAAAAAGTGCCTTCAAACTACAGCTTGGGGGGTAACGGATCGCTTACCGATTGCAGGTTTGGCGGCAAAACCGGAATCTCCGATCCGCGGGTTCGTCTGGGTGCCTTCTCGAGGTTTGGTTGCGCCAGCAGGATCACCGCGCGGAAACTTCCAACAAACGCCACTTGCTCTCATGTCCCAGATTTGACCGTGGCGATCGCCACTCGGGGCCAATGGAGGTTCGGGCAAGCGACCTTTCGCCTAGCCGAGCACGGTCAGCAGTTAAAAAGCTTCCGATACAGTTCCTCGGTAGCCGGTGACGGCTGTATGCCGTGAACCCGGTCAAGTAGCTCGCGCATCCGGCGATAGGCGTCGAGCGCCTCCGGCGTGCGTCCCACCTGATGGTGGCAGCGCATCAGGCCCTGATGAAAAGTCTCCGCGAGTTCGTCGGCCTCGATGCCGCGGCGATACAGATCCAGCGCTTCCTCGTGGCGCCCTTCCTGCTCGAACCGCCGCGCCGCCGCACTGACCAGCCCGAGATAGCGTGCGCGCAATTTCTCCCGCATCGAAAAAGCCCACGGCGCATCGTCGTGAACCAGGAATTCTCCGCGATAGAGATCGATGACGTGCTTGGTGGTCGCGTGGTCTGCTTCAGCTTCGCGTGCGCAGAGAGCCTCGAAGGCCAGGACATCGACCCAGACCCGGCTGGTATCGAGCGATATTCGGTTGTCGCGCTGCCGGATGAGGGTTTTGTCTCCGAGCAGTTTGCGCAAGCGATGCAGCGCGGCGGTGAAAGACTGGTGCGCGGTGTCGCCGTCTTCCTCGGACCAGAGCGCGTCGGCGAGTTTCTGCTCCGGCACGTCCCGGCTTCCCAGCGCGATGATGGCTTTGAGGAGGGCCAGCAGTTTCCGAGGCGGTTTGGTTCCGTAATCTACCTGGCGATCCGCCGCGAGAATGTCAAACTGCCCGAGGCAGCGAATTCGAATCTGCCACGGCCACGCCTCCATGTGCTGTCCGGGCGCCTCGACTCGGTATTCGCGGATGTAATCGCGCACGTTGTCGATTTCAATTCCCGCTTCGAGCGCGCGCTCGCACAGTTCCGGCATCCACGCCTTGGACCAGATCATCGCAAAACCGTAACCGAGGTTGCGCGGCCGGCTTTGCTCGAATATCTTTCGCAGAAAATCCTCAAGTTGCTGTGTCTGCTGCCTTTGCATGGCCATCCACGCTTCGCTGACCAAGGGACCCCATGACATCCATTCCATGTGCCGGCCCGGTTCTATTTTGCGGTATTCGCGGATGACGCTCTCGGCCTCTTTGAACCGGTCCAATGCCGCATTGGCCCATATCACCACCGCATACATGAACAGGCGATGACAGAGCGAGCCGGTTCGATCGTACAGACGCATCAGTTCGGATCCCATCGCGGCAGCCTGCTCCGGGTGCCCGGCGAACAGGGCCATGTAGCATTTCATGCCCACGATCGATGCCGCTTCGTAGGGCGCAGAAGGAATCAGAATCTGCTCGAAGCGCCGGATGCGCTCCTGCGCGGCTTTGAGGTCTGCGCGCCGGAAATCCAGATAAGCGCCCAGGATGCATGCGAAGCGTCTGCCGAGGTGCAGGTTCTCTTCGTGTCCGAACGTTTCCAGCCGTGCGATGATCTGACGTCCTTCCTCGAAGTTTTCTGTATGCACGCAAGTCCATGAACTGATGCCGAGCGACATGCACTTGGCAAGCGAAGTCACATCCGGATGATCAAGCAACGGCCGGATGATTCGATAGGTCATGAGTGATACGTCCAGTCGTCCGCACATGCTTCCATACAGCTCAAGGAATGCACCCGCAAACAGACGCAGGTTCGCGTCCATCCCCATCTGGAGAAGTTCGAGGCAGCGCGCCGCGAATTTTGAAAGCGCCGGATGGCCGGCCTGCCGATAGGTCAGCGCTATCACCATGGCCGACTGGGCGCGAAGTTCCGTTTCCGGTGTCGGAAACTCGTAACCTGGCTCCGCGATCTGCTCGAGCACCCCGATCCATCGATCGAGCGGCGCGAAATCCGCGTACTCCAGGAAATAGGTTTCCACGAAGCCGGCCGCCGCCTGTACCTCGCAGACACGATCCTTTTCTTGCACGGATTTCCGATAACAGCGCTCGAGGATGCTTCGAGCCCTGGGCGGATCCACTGCGATCCAGGCTGTCCCCAGCCAATGCAGCAGCCAGCAGTTTGCGGCGACGAGCGCTTCGGGAAGCGTCTCGACCCAGTCCACGACGATGCCCAGCGCCCCTGCGCGATCAACGTCTGCGCCTGCGCCAGGATCAAGGTCTGGGCCGCAATCCAATCCTGTGCTTCAAGGTACAGCGCCATTGCGGCCTCGATCTGGCCGGCCGCGTCCAGCAGCTGCGCCGCCTGCTTTGCGATCGACCTTCTGTGTTCCGCTTCGAGATCGGCCAGCGCGCGATGTTGCAGAAAAGCGCGGAAGAGTGCATGAAACTGGTAGACCGGTTCCCCGCCCCGCCGCCGGTCGGTGAACAAATGGCGGCGGTAGAGTTGTTCGAGCAGCCGCGAACCCAACGCGTTGCCGGTCAGCGCCTCGGCCATCGATGCGGGAATACTCGGAAGGTAGCTCAACTGCATCAGCATGCGCCGGGTTTCGTCATCGGCGCGATCGAACAATTGTCCAGCGAAATAGCCGAACACTTCCTGCAAGGAATCCGGCGCGGCCAGATCTTCGATGTCGGCGCCGCGCCGCAACCGTTCGGCAAGCAGGATCAACCCTGCAGCCCAACCGCCGGACCGCTCATGCAACTCGTCCAGAACTCGATCGTCCATTGACACATGGCATTGCGCGATCCTGCGGGATTCTTCGCGCGTCAATTTCAACGCTTCCCAGTCGATCAGCGCCAGCAACCGATTCGTGCTTGGCAGAGCGAAATCTTCGCCGGGTACCGTACGACTTACGACGACGACCGAAATTCCGGATGGAGCATTCTCGATCGCAATCCGGGCGACCTCATGGAATACCGCGGCGTCGCCCGCTTCCTGAAAGTTGTCCAGCACCAGCACCGCCGGCGTACCCAGACGATCGAACAGTTCACGAAAGAAACGGCGCGCAAAACCTTGGACATCGGCCAGGTGTTCAGGGGTCAGCAGGGGAAGCGGTCGCAGGTTGCGCGGCCGGCCAGGTCTGGCGCGCTCTGCGATCCCTAGGTAATAAAAGAAACTCGCGGGGTCGGCATCGCCGGCGTCGACCTGATACCAGATGCCGGACCTGCCGCGGCTTTCGAGCCAACCGGCCACCAGCGTGGTCTTGCCGGCCCCCGGGGGAGCGGCGATCCACACGGCCGGGCGCTCGCTTGCATTGTCGAGAAGCATGAACAATCGCTCCCTGGGCACCGCATCATAAAGGCGGGGACGACTCAGTTTCGCGAGTAAATGCTGGGTCATCGGCCTGCTTGCCCTTCTGCGGCCCCGGGATGCGCAGTGCGCAATGCGCTGGCCATCGTCTCCTCCTTCAGATAGTGCCGACTTCGCGCCCTTGTCCGGGCACGTTTGCCTACCGAACTATGCTTAGGAAGCTTCGTCGGAATCGGCCACCCGGGATCGGCTGGTTCCGGGGCGCTAATTTAGCCACGTAAGGATGACTTCTGGCTTACTTTTTTCGCAAGCAAACCAGTTATGACGATTCAATAGTAGTTTCGCGACCGGGTTGACATTCAGTCGCGGGACGCCTGAGTCGACCATTCAATGTCGGTCCTTGCCGAAGCGGATGAACAAGGTTGAAACCTTATTTATTTCAATTTACTATAACGATCGTTATAACGTTTCGGAGCGCCCTATGTTCACCCTCAAATTAACCCAGATCGGCAATTCGGTTGGCGTCATCCTCCCCAAGGAAGTGCTGGCTCGCCTCAAGCTGGAAAAAGGTGGAACAGTCTTCGTTACCGAAACGCCCGAAGGATTCGCGCTCACTCCCTATGACCCCGCGGTTGAAGAACAACTCAAGGTCGGACGGGAGTTCATGCAGGAATTCCGTGATACTTTTCACCAGCTGGCCAAGTGAATTGGCGGTGGGTGGACAAGCAGGCGCTTCTCCTGCTCCACGATGAAAGTCTGGCCGAACACGGCGGAGCCTCCGGGATACGCGATGAAGGTCTACTCGACTCCGCGCTCGGCCGTCCCTTGAACCTCGACTCATACGGGACGCCGGACTTCGCCGGTCTTGCGGCTTCGTACGCTATTGGCCTTGCGAAGAATCATGCGTTCATCGATGGCAACAAAAGAACTGCGTTCCTCGCTACCGGTCTGTTCCTGCGTCTGAACGGATACCGGCTCAACGTATCGCAAGTCGATGCAACCCTCGCCATGCTCGCCATTGCCGCTGGCGAAATGGACGAGGCAGGCTTTGCCGGATGGTTGCGATCACATTGCGTCAAACGCTAACGCACGTCACTTGCCTCGACACATCGTCACCGCCATCCACGGCGAGCGATCACCACGTCAGCGTAGCGGCCGGAAGAATTCCCTGATTTCCTGCGCCAGCAGCTCGGGTTGCTCGAGCGCGGCGAAGTGCCCGCCCCTGGGCATCTTCGACCAGCGGCGGATGTCGCCGTACATCTTTTCCGCGAGCGAGCGCGGCGGGCGCAGGATCTCCTTCGGAAATTCCGCATAGCCCATCGGCACCTTGATGATCGCGCCGTCGGGAATCGGCCAGGGTCCGTGCATGCGCGCGTAGTACGGCCAGAAAGAGGAGCCGATGGCACCGGTGACCCAGTAGAGCATGATGTTGGTGAGCATCGCATCGCAGCCGATATAAGCGTCGAGGTCGCCCTTGTTATCGCTCCAGGCGTGGAACTTCTCCACGATCCACGCCGCCAGACCGACCGGCGAATCGCTCAGCGCATACGCCAAGGTCTGCGGCTTGGTGCCCTGGATCCAGGTGTAGCCGACTTCCTCTTTCATCCAGTGCGCCCGCTCGTCGAAGTAGCGTTTCTCTTCTTGCGTCGGATTGTCCGGCGGTGCGGTATCGCGCCGCAGGCTGAGCAGATTCAGGTGAATGCCGGCCAGCCGTTCGGGATACGCGTGACCGAGCCGCGAGGTAACGAACCCGCCCCAATCACCGCCCTGCGCCGCGAAGCGCCTGAAGCCCAGCACATCGGTCATCAGTTCGGCGAACATGTCGGCAATCTGTTCGACCGAGAAGCGCTGCTGGTTCGGCGCGAACGAAAACGTGTAACCCGGCAGCGACGGCGCAATCACGGTAAACGCATCCGCCGGGTCGCCGCCAAAGCGTGCCGGGTCGGTCAACATCGGGATTATTTTGTGGAACTCGTGCACCGAACCCGGCCAGCCGTGCGAGATCAGCAACGGTATCGGGTGCGGGCCTTTGCCCTCTTCGCGGATGAAATGCACATTGATGCCGGCGAGCTTCACCTTGTACTGTTTGAAGGCGTTCAACTGGGCTTCGTGCCTGCGCCAGTCGTAGCCGTCGCGCCAGTATTCAACCAGCGACTTCAAATACGGCAGGTCGGTGCCGAACTTCCAGTGGTTGTCCGGCGCCTCGTCGGGCCAGCGCACGCGCGTCAGCCTGGTCTTGAGATCGGCGAGCACATCGTCGCCTACGCGCAGGGAAAAGGGGATCGGGTTTGCAGCCATGTAATTGCTCCGGATTCGGAAGCGGCATTGTTCGTCACGCGAGACGACGCCGTCCAATATATTGCGAGCAGCGGTTTGATAGCCAGGGCGAATGAGACCAAATTCGCCCGGGAGATGCGATGCTGCGATCTATCTGGCCGGTGCGGATCCTGTCGACAGGGGTTCGTCGTCGCAGGTCGACTTGTGCGCGGAGTAACCGACGCGCGTCGCGCTGCCCGTCATGAACAGGAAGACCTTCTGGATTGCGTAGGCTTCCTGCTCGCGACGATACCAGCGTTCGCACAGCCGCATGTCGCCGTGCTCGCCGCTCATGTCCTGCACGTAGTGCACGAGTTCGTGGAGCAGGATCGAGCGGGCGAACAAATCTGTCTCCGGTTTGAGCGTTTCGTCCAGGTAGATGCCCTCGCCCGGCCGGTAAGCGGCAAGCGCGGCACACTTCGCGTTGCACACGATGGCTTCGATGCGCTCGTGAGGAACCCGTATGATTTCCGGCACCGCCACGGGCCGGTGATATTTCGAAAGTTGGTCCAGCGCAGAGACCAGCGCCGGCACCAATTCGGCTTCGGACAATTCGTCGGCACCGGCATTGCCGAGATACTTGCGGGTGACGGCGCCGCTGTCGTCGGCATAGTTGCTGTACATCCCCGTCGATGGGCTGTCGCCCAATTTCGACAGGACAGGCGGATCAGCCAGCGCGGCAAGCGGGGCGAACCCAGCGGACAGCGAGAACGCCATAACCAGCGACGCCGCCGTGCGATTTTTCAAGTCGACTTCTCGTTAGGCTGCATCGGCTTCGGCGGTTCCGGTTTGGCCGGTTGGGTGAGGACGTCGATCGTCGCGGTTCTCTCCTTGGCGCGCGCCAATTGTTCGGCATCCAGCCGCGTGCTGAGTTCTTCGATGTCTTTGCGGTTGGACTTGGCTTCCCCGGCATCTTCCGGCGGATAGCGCAAACCGGCGACGCTATACCACGCCAGCGCTTCGACCGGATCGGCGCTCACCGCCCGCCCCTCGGCGTACATTTTTCCGATGCTATGCATCGCCGACGCGTAGCCTCGTCCCGCCGACTTGCGAAACCATGCGAGCGCCTGCGTGTCGTCGCGGGTGACGCCGGCGCCGGCCTCGAACAGCGCGCCGATGTTGTACATGGCCATCGGCTCGCCCTGTTCCGCCGCACTCTGGTACCACGTCATCGCCATCACGAGATTTCGTGGAGTGCCGAGGCCATTTTCGTACAGATCGCCTACGCTGTTCATCGCCCAGGCGTTGCCGAGGAAGGCCGATTGGTGCCACCAGTTGAAAGCCTGGGTGTAATCCTGCTGCACGCCGTGCCCGTTGGCGTAGAGCAGGCCGATGTTGTTCATCGCAACCGTGTAGCCGCGCCTGGCCGCTTCCTTCCACCACTTCAACGCCTCTTCGAAACTCTGCTTGCCGTCGTAACCCTTCGCCCACAACAGCGCGATGTTGTTCATTGCCCGGACATCGTTCTCGCGCAGCAACGCGGAGAGCCGCGTCGGATCGAGCATGTCCCGGCCCGGGGTCAGGTCGGTAAAGGTTTCTTCCTGATCGAAAGCGCGTCCCGAGCCCGCGAACAGCAGGAATACGAACAGGATGAGAAACCGGTGTTTCATGCTGTTGCCCTCAGTGGTCAATTGCTATTTTCTCCGGCCAACCCGCTGCGCGTACACCCTACGGTAGACCGCCCCGGCGGGCGCCGGTTCAGCGTTCCTGGTCCAGGAAGGGAATCAGATCGCGCAACAGTTCGGCCGGCGCCTCTTCCGGAATGAAGTGCCCGCACGGCAGCGCATGGCCGCGCACGTCGGTCGCTTTCTCCTTCCAGGTGGCGAGCACGTCGAACAGCGTATGCATCTTGCCCTGCTCGCCCCAGATGGCCAGTACGGGACACGACAGTTTTTTGCCCAGGTCGCGCTCGTCGTCGGCGATGTCCACCGTCGCCGCGGCACGATAGTCCTCCAGTCCTGCGCGTATCGTTCCCGGCAATGTGAACGCGCGCAGGTATTCCGCGAACATCGGCTCCTCGATCGCGTCCTGGCGGAAGCACAGCGCGCGGAACATGTTGCGCAGAAAAGGCTCGGCGCTGTTGGCGAGCATGATTTCCGGCAGATCGGGCACCTGGAAGAAAAACCAGTGCCAGTAGGCCGCCGCGAGATCCTTGCCGGCGTCGCGGAACACGGTGTGCGTCGGCACGATGTCGAGCACGGTCAGATTCTTCACCGCTTCCGGGTAATCCATCGCCAGCCGGTGCGAAACCCGGGCGCCGCGATCGTGGCCGACCAGCGCGAAACGCTCGAAGCCGAGCGCAATCATCGTTCCCATGATGTCGCTGGCCATGCTGCGCTTGTCGTAGCCATCGCGCGGCTTGTCCGAATCGCCGTAGCCGCGCAGATCCGGGCACACGACCGTGAAACGGTTGAGCAGGGACGGCGCCACCTTGCGCCACATCTGCGCTGTCTGCGGATAACCGTGCAGCAACACGACAGGATCGCCCTCGCCCCCGACCCACGCGTTGATGCGCAC
>DATFUO010000083.1:0-2508 GCA_035260785.1 Burkholderiales bacterium | reverse complement strand
CGTTCAAAGATGCCGGCAAAGTCGGACTGTGGACAAAGGCTGATTCGGTGACCTATTTCGACGATCTCAAGGTCACGGCGAAATAGACTGAGGGGGACCATCGATGAAGTGGATTACGCGCAGCAACGTCAAAGTGGACCGGGTCGCCTGCCCCTGGCTCATTCGGCGGTTCATTGATCCGCAGGCCGAATTTCTTTTCGTACCCGAAGACCAACTCCTCGACACCGCGCGAAGGGAAGAGGCGATTCCCTTCGACGCAACGAGAATTCCCGACGTGAGGCTGAACCATCGCGGGGAACGATGCACCTTCGAGGCGATTCTCGAAGACTACAAGTTGACTGACCCGATGCTTCATCGCCTCGCACTGATCGTCCGAGGAGCTGATGTGAAAGGGCAGGAACATGTTTCGCCCGAAGCTCTCGGGTTGCGTGCGATTGCGCACGGTTTTGCACTCACCGGAATCACTGACGAGGAGCGCTTGGCGCGCGAGTTCCCGCTATACGACGCGCTCTACGAATTCGTCCGCCAGGAGTTGAAGGAGGCGTAGCAGTTTCGATTTCTTGATTTCTTGATTTTCAAACTCGAACACAAGGAGGTTCGTGACATGTTTCGTTTCATGCAAAAACGAATGTTGATCGTATTTGCGTTGGGCTGTTTGATGCTCTTAGGACGCGGTGTCTTCGCGCAAGAGGTGCCGAGCGATTATCAGGATGTTCTCAAGACTTTGGACCAGAAGGGTGACTTCAAGGCGGGCGTTCTCAAGGTAAATATTCCGCGCAACGACTTGAAGATGACGATCCAGGGATTCTCGACGCCAACGCCATTCGGATTCGGCGGCTGGATAGCCCTGACCAAAGCCACAGACGGAACCGACGTGATGATGGGCGATCTGGTGCTGCTTCAGGAGGAAGTCAATCCCATCATGTCAGCGCTTCTCGACAACGGAATCGATGTGACCGCACTTCACAACCACTTTTTCTGGGACGACCCGCACGTCTATTTCATGCACGTTCACGGCATGGGAAAAGCTGCGGACCTGGCACGCCGCGTAAAACCAGGTTTGGATTTGATTGGTCACGCGACACCCGCTGCGCCGGCACCATCGGCTGGAGGCGCTGGTACGGCGCTCGATACCGCCAAGCTGGCCAAGATAGTAGGGCACGAAGGCGAGCAATCCGGCGCGGTCTACAAAATCACCATAGGACGTGACGACCTCGGCATGAAGGAGCACGGCGCCGTCATCAACGCTCGCATGGGGCTCAACACCTGGGCGGCGTTCGTGGGCACGCAGGAGGACGCTGCGATCGCGGGCGACGTGGCGATGCTCGAAAGCGAAATTACACCGGTTCTGAAGGCGCTTCGCAAGAACGGTCTCGACGTTGTCGCGATTCATCACCACATGACCGGCGACCGGCCGGTGGTGATCTTCCTGCATTACTGGGGAAGAGGCCCGGCCGAAAAGCTGGCGACAGGATTCAAGTCGGCACTCGACGAACTGGGTAAAGGTGCTGCCGCTCCTGGTGGCACGCACTAGGCGAGCTTCGTTGGGTAAACGTGATACATGCCGACGGTGGTGATTGGGCGGTGTTGCGGGCGTCGTGCTTCGCGATGCGTCGTAACAACATTTGGGAGGAAGTAATGCAAACGAAACTGTTTTCTCTGCGGTCTGCGGTTTGTACATTTCTCTTGTTCGGCAGCTTGTCTTCGGCAAACGTATCTGGCCAAACGCTCAAGCAGGTTGCCACATTCGACCTGCCGGGCCCGGGCGGAATGCGATTCGACTATCGCACGATCGATGCGGACGACCAGTACTTGATTTCCGCGCATCTCGCCGCAGGACAGACGTATGTGATCGACCTCCGTACAAACAAAGTAGTTGCAACAGTGACCGACACGCCCGGTGCGGAAGGCGTTGAGTACATTCCGGAACTCAAGAAGTTTTATACGTCAAACGCTGGCGATAACACGATCGGCGTCGTGGACCTGAAACAGATGAAAGTTATCAAGAAACTGAAGACGGAAGCCAAACCGGACGGAAGCACTTACGCAGCCCCGTTTCGCAAACTCTACGTTTCGGATGAGCGAGGTAAGGCAGAAGCAGTGGTTGACGTGACCAAGGACGAAATCATCAAAACCCTGCATTTCGACAGTGAAACGGGAATGCCGCAATACGATCCTGTCGCCAAGAAAGTCTATGTAAATCTCCAGGATCAGAATGTTTTCGCCGTCATCGATCCCGCGAACGACGAAGTAGTAGGCCGCTATCCAGTCGGCCGCTGCAAGGGAAACCACGGCATGAGTCTTGACCCGGAGCATCACCGGGCTTTTCTGTCGTGTGAAGAAAACAATCTGATGACGGTCTTCGACCTCGACAAACACGAACCTATCGCTTTTCTTCCGATGGCGGACGGACCGGACGTCATCAAGTTCGATCCGGGCCTCAACCGGATTTATGTCGCCTGTTACAGCGGTTCCATCTCCGTGTTTCATCAGGACGATCCTAACCAT
>DATFUO010000082.1:0-9409 GCA_035260785.1 Burkholderiales bacterium | reverse complement strand
GCCTTCATGGCTGACGAATCTGCGCAATCCGCGCGACGTTGAGCGGAATTTCGCCGGTACAATCGTCACCAGTGATCTCTGAAGCCCCGAGGATTTCGCCGTGGAAGCGCTGTTGCATATCATTGAAGTCTATGGCCTCTGGGTCGTCTTTCTTTGCGTCCTCCTGGATCAGGGTGGATTGCCCTTTCCGGCTTATCCGCCGATCATTGTCACCGCAGCCATTGCCAAGGACCTGGACCAGCCGCTGTTGCCGGTCCTCGTCGTTGCAACCCTTGCCGCGATTATTGCGGACCTGCTCTGGTATGCAGCAGGAAAACGTCTCGGTACCGCCTTGCTGCGGCAGATGTGCAGGCTGTCGCTGTCGCCGGATTCATGTGTGGGCTTGACGCGACGGATCTATGCGCGGTGGGGGGCGCCGTCGCTGATCGTTTCCAAGTATGTTCCCGGATTCGCCGCGGTTGCCACTACGCTCGCCGGCGAGACCGGAACGAGCGTGCGCCGTTTCGTGTTCTATGACGGAATCGGCGCCGCGTTGTGGGCGGGCGGGGCGGTCGCGCTGGGCACAGTGTTTCACACCGCGGTCGGCGCGCTGCTTCTCGAATTGGAAAGCCTGGGGCATTACGCACTCGTGCTGCTGCTCGCCGGCATCGCGTTATTCGTCGCCCTGAAATGGTGGCAGCGATACCGGTTTGCGATGCAGATACGCATGTCTCGCATCTCAATCGACGAATTGGGCGAATTGATCGAGAAGGATGCGGGCACCATCATTCTCGATGTCAGGACGTCCGAGCATCGCGCGAAGCAGGGCTGGATCCATGGCGCCATCCATGTGCGCGATATCAGCCAACTCGATCTGGATCCGAAAGGAGAAATCGTCGTCTACTGCGATTGCCCGAACGAAGCGTCGGCTGCGCTCGTGGTGAAAAAACTCAAGGAAAAAGGCTTCAGCCACGTTCGCCCACTGGCCGGCGGAATGGAAGCCTGGCTCGCGCAGGGGCGTCCCATCGACCGGTGAAACCCGCTTTTCATTTATGCGGTTGACGTAATAAATGAACGGACAGAATCGCGAATTCAACTCATAATTGCATAACCACCCTCGCCCCTTCAACTGCTCGCCCTACTTTCTCCTGCATCACTGCGGGCGCCTCTTCAAGTAACCAGCCGCCGGGCTGCCCCCGGCCCATCAGGACCGTGAGAGAATTCGTCGCAACTGCGCAATCGCGCTGCTATGCATGGAGGTTGCATGGGTAAGGGTCGGCTGGAAGCATTCAGTGACGGCGTCATCGCAATCATCATCACCATCATGGTGCTCGAGATGAAGGTGCCTCACGGTGACTCCCTCGAGGCATTGCTACCGCTGGTCCCGGTGTTCCTGAGCTACGTGCTTAGCTTCGTCTACGTTGGCATCTACTGGAACAACCATCATCACATGCTCCACGCCTCCGCGAAGGTCTCGGGTGCGGTGTTATGGGCAAACCTTCACTTGCTGTTCTGGCTTTCGCTTTTCCCTTTCGCAACAGGCTGGATGGGCGAGAACCACTTCGCGCCCATGCCGTCCGCGCTCTACGGTGTGGTGCTGCTGATGGCGGCCGTTGCCTATTGGGTGCTGCAGCAAACCATCATCGCGTCCGAAGGCCCGGCGTCGGTGCTCAAGTCCGCGGTCGGCGGTGACTGGAAGGGCAAGCTCTCCCCGTTGTTTTACCTGGCTGGCATCGCTTCCACGTTCTGGGTGCAATGGCTGGCGCAGGCACTCTACGTGTTGGCGGCCCTGCTCTGGCTGGTCCCGGACCGTCGCATCGAGCATGCTCTGAAACACAAAGAAACCTGAGACTTCCTAGCGAAGCGCCATCAACAGCACGCCGGTGACGGCCAGCGCCGCGGTCCAGGCGTGGCGCGGCGCCGTGCCGCTCAGCAAGCGAGGGTGCATGGCGACGCCGCGGCACACGCCGGTGGCGATGATGCCGGTCGTGGCCAGCATCGCGGAAGAAAGATGGGGCCAGCTTGTCTTTTGCCTGCGCCAGGATCGGCTTCCACCTGAACCCGTGAAGTGAGCTAGTTCAAGCATTAAATCCGCGGTAGAAGAATAGAGGACAGACCACGTTCCTGCTTACAAACCCATAGCGTGGTTCGAGCGAACAATACCGAGCGGAATCAATCGGGGATTTCCAGATTCACCAGGTTCGCCAGCTGTGCCAGCGACTCCTGCCAGCCGAGATAGCAGGTTTCGGCGGGAATGACGTCGGGCACGCCTTCCTGCACGACCGTCAGCTCGGTCCCGCATGAGACTTTCTTCATGGTCACGGTCACCTGCATTTCCCCGGGCAGGTTCGGGTCGTCGAACTTGTCCGTGTAGCGAATGAGCTCGTTCCGCCTGATCTCGAGGTACTTTCCGCCGAAAGAGTGGCTTTTCCCGCTGGTCATGTTGGTGAATGACATTTTATGCGCGCCGCCTATCTTCAGATCGACGTGGTGGACCTTCCCGGTGAAGCCGTACGGCGGAAGCCACTTGGCCATGGCATCGGGATCGGTAAACGCGCGAAAGACCCGTTCGGGCGTGCCATGGAGAACGCGGTGAAGACGAATGGTGCTCGGCATGCTCGACTCCTTTCAGTTGGCATTGTGCTTCTCTTCCCGGTCGATCGTCGCCTGGCCAGATCGACATCGGCGAATGAGGTCTTACAATATCGCATTCAACTTCTCCCTGCTCCCGGGGTGTACGCGACATTGCACGGAGTCCCGGCTGGATGGTTGCTATATTGGGAGACTTGGCCCCGATGGATCGAGCGGAGGACCGCTCGCTCACGCCGCCAGGCTCGAGAACATCGCGGCATTCTGCCGTTCAGAGTCCTTCGGCGGGGACTGGAACCGTTCGCCAAAATCCACCGCGAACGGGTCGGGAAAGATGTCTTCCTGCCCGGCCTCGATGCCGTCGAGGATCGCAAACGCTACGTCGCGCGAAGAGGCCTTCGGCATCGCAAGCTCACGGGTCATGTCGGTGTCAACCGGGCCCGGGTAGACGCCGAAGACCGAGGTGCCCTGAGCCCCGAGGAGCATGCGCGCGGCCTGGGTCAGCGAATGGAGCGCGGCCTTCGAAGCGCTGTAGGTCGGCATAAAGGGCACGTTGGTCAGGCCGGCCGCCGAGCCGATGTTGACGACCGCGCCCCCGCCATTCCTGGCCAGCGTCGGCGCCAGGCGCTGCAGCAGCTGCAGAGGGCCGAAGTAGTTCACCTCCATCTCGCGCCGCGCGAGGCCCAGGCCTGTCGAATCCGCAATTCCGTTGCCAAGCGCCACACCGGCGTTGTTGAAAACGAGATCGACGTCCGAAGCCGCTTCTGCGGCCGCGCGGACCTGGTCCGCGTCGGTCACGTCGAGCCGCAGCGAAACGAGCCGCTCGTCACGCAGATCGCGCAGCGCCTCCGGATTGCGCGCCGTGGCGTAGACCTTCCTCACGCCGCGGGTGAGGAGCGCTTGCGTCAGCGCTCGCCCGATGCCGCGGTTGGCACCCGTCACGAGGGCAACCGCTCCTTCGATTCTGTGTGCATTCATCGTCTCTTCCTTTCCTGTCGTGTGTTGAAACAAACTTGGCAGCGGGACACCGAACGTTCGGAGTTACATGTGTCGGGATTCCGACGGCCTCGCGAAGCCTGCGGCGTCAACTCAGTGCTCGTTGTGCTCCAGGCAAAGAAGATCGCGATAGGCGCAGAGAGCAGCGAGAAGACTCTTTTCATCAGCCATGATCCTGGCCTTCTCCGTCTCTCCGATGAGCTGGATCATGTAGCTCTGCTCGGCGTTACCTTGCTTATCAATGAACGGATAAAGAAGGCTGGAATGAACACTGAGATCGGGAATAGCTCCTATGTCTTCGTTCGTGATGTTCGGGGCGTAGAACATGAGGTGTGGCATGGACATGGAATGAATTTTCATGTCGGGAGGCCCCAATGCGCGCATGAGCGGCGCGACCATGTAGGACAACCCTGCTTTTTCCGGCGCTTTATAGGTCTTGTTCCTGTAGCGATTTTCAATTTCAGCTTTCAAGGCAACCGGGTCCATTCCTTCAGCGCGAAGCGTGGCCGTGTCCATGATGACTTTCAGGTGAGCCCTCGTGCCCACGGCGTCGTAGCAGAGGGGAATATAAATGTCGTTGCGAAAGTCGACCCATTCCCAGACAGTGCGCTCGACAAGGCACGTCACCCCACTCGTTCCCTGCCGGGAAAGTTGATAGCCCTTCCTGGGATCAAGAAGATAAACGGTTGCCTGGTCCCGCAGTGCCGGAGGCACTGCGCTCAGTGCAAACCGCGTTTCAAGTTTGGCCGGCATTTGCTCGATGGTTGTCTCCGCCGCCTGGCTCGGAGGTGCAAATATGCCAGCCCCAACAAAATTGATTGTGATTATTGCGAGGACCAATTTAATTTTCATGGCTCTTCCTATGGGACTCGTACAGAAGTAAGGGATTCTGAAATCCTGTTTGGGCGCCCTGACGATGCATCGTGACACCGTGGCAAACGCCGTAAGCGATCAAGCCGGTGACCGCAATCATCGCCGCGGTGTGAACTCCGACGGCGGCGAGTGCCAGCATCAGCGACCCCGATGCCGTGATCTCACGGGCCGCCGCATTTGCCGTGCATAACGGCATCAGTACCGGCACCAGCATCAATCCGGCACCGTGAGCGCTGGACATCATGAAGGACCAAAGCGCCAGGCCGACTTTTCCGGCAGGCACCCGGGCCTGCCTGGCATGCCCCGAGAAGTGGTGGATCGCAACGACCACGAGCAACCCGCCCGCCAGGACTTGCGTCCAGACACGATCCATCGAGAGACCGACCGCAAAGGCACCGGCGACAAGCGCGATGGACATGGCGTGCCCGACCGCAATCGGCGTCAGCGCCCGCAGCGCCTTCGCGCTGTCGCCGGAACGCACGCCCCAGGCGGCGGCGAACATCCAGCCGGTGGCAGGGTTCAGCCCGTGCAAGGCACCGACCCCTGCCACCGAAAGCCACAGCCAGTAGTTGGTCATGTTCTGTTCGTTTCAAAAGCAAGCTCTCACCGCGGAGGACGCAGAGGACGCGGAGGAAAACCGGAGGAAAGAATACGGAGTTCGGATCGTGGGTTGAGTTTCGCTGTGCCATCCCGCAATTTCGGTGCCTCGTATGAACTCACAGCAATTCTGCAACCGGATTTCTACCCCGACATTGTCTTTCCTTCGCGTCCTCTGCGTCCTCCGCGGTGAGTGCTGGACTTAGACCCAGGTCCTCAAGAATGTGCCGCGCAGCATGCGTCCGCCTTGGCGGCCAGCGCCGGCTCGTAGCGGTCGTGGTGGCGCACCCATCCCATGCCCTGCCCCGGCTTTTCGTCGCGGCCCTTGGGAGCAAGGTCGAGCATGTAGTACGTTCCCATCATCACTTCGACGCCGCGACCGAAGGTCGAATAGGTGTGGAACACCTCGCCCGCCTCGTTCTTGTAGAACAGGCTGATGCCGGGCGCTTCTTCTTGCGGGAAATCCGTCATGCCGAAGTTGTAGTACACCTCGCCTTTGGCGTTCTCTTCCGGCCTGAAGCTGACGTGGAAGTCATAGTTGAAGTCGTTGCCGTTCGAGGACACCCAGTTGAACTTCCAGCCCATGCGCTTGCGGAATTGCTCGATCTGTTCGATCGGGGCACGCGAGACGGCCACGAAGGTGATGTCGCGATGCTCCAGGTGGATCTTCATGCCGTCGGTATGGTCGGCCATGTAGGAGCAGCTCTTGCAGCCCTGCTCCCACCCTGGCGCGAGCATGAAGTGCTGCACCATCAGCTGGCTGCGGCCTTCGAACAGGTCGGTGAGCTTGCGCTTGCCCTGGGCTGTGTCGAAGACGTAATCCTTGTCGATGCGCTCCCAGGGCAGTGCGCGCCGCTGGCGGGCAATGTCGTCCTGCAGGCGCGTCAGTTCCTTCTCGCGTGCCAGCAGTTTCTTGCGCTCGGCAATCCAGCGGTCCGGCGAGACGACGGAATGATTGGCGAGGTTCGCTTGGGTGACGCTCTTTTCGTTGACAGCTACTTTCATGATGAGCTCCTTCTCGGAAAAAAGGGTGAGTTCAGCCAATGCGCCTTCCGATGGACGGCGCGCTTACTTGCGGTTTGAATTTCCAGTCAGGCCGTCAGAGGCCCGGCAGGATCAGGACGGACTGCGTTTGGGCCGGCGCACGGCGCGGACTTTTCCGCTCGCCCCGCCACCGGCGTAGAACAGGTCCTTGCCGTCGGATTCGAGCCCGCTGACGCCCACGCCTTTGGGCATCTTCAACCGCTCGAGCACGACGCCACCGTCTGGATCGATGCGGCGGATCTCGCTCTCCTCCGCTTCCCAGGTGGCATGCCACATCTCGCCGTCGACCCAGGTCACGCCGGTCACGAAGCGATTGGATTCGATGCTGCGCTTGATGGCGCCCGTTGCGGGGTCGATCTGGTGGATCTTGCGGTCGCGATAGTTCCCCACCCACAGGCTGCCTTCGGCCCAGGCCATCCCCGAGTCGCCGCCCTTGCCGGGCGCGGGGATCGACGCCACCACTTTGCCGGTTGCGGGATCGATCTTGTCGATGCGCGCTTCGGCGATCTGGTAGAGGTACTTGCCGTCGAAGGCGGTGCCGGCATCGCAGGCACAATCGAGTGTGTCCACGGGCTCGCCGCTCCCGGGATCGAAAGCGATCAGCTTTGCCCCGGTCGCGGCCCAGACACGCCGGCCGTCGTGGGTGACGCCGTTGATTTTGTCGACGCCGGGAAATCCGTACTCGCGCACGATCTCGGCCGCGCTTGCCGATGCTTCCCTGCCTGCTTTCTGTGCCATCGCTGTCTCCTTTGGGCGCCCTTTGGTCGGCGCGGTGAGAGCACTTTATTCGAACGGCAGCGCGGTGGGGAGTAACAAGATCGTCGTGAATCCCGCCAGAGGAGGTGATAGCCAGCGCTGCGCCCGCGCCCGCCCGATCGAGCGCACCCGTCCTGCGGCCTCGAGCTCGACGAGCGCGCGCTGGACGGTACGCTGGCTGGCCCCGAGGGCCAGTGCCAGGGCCGAGGTCGACCAGGCCGCGCCGTCCGAGAGCAACGCCACCAGTGACGCCTGATCGCCGTCGATGGGCGGCGCCAGCACGACGACGTCGCGCGCGCCGCGCGGCCTGAGGACGAAGCCGCGCGGGGTCGCCTCAATGCGCGCCATTTCCGCGACGAGCGCACGCAGGCGGCCGATCTCGACCCGCAGGCGCGCCCGATGCGACTCGTTGGGACGGCGGGCACCGAACGCGCGTGCGATCAAGGCTTCCCGATCGACATCGCCGGGCCACGCCTCGGCGAGCGCGCGCGCCAGCGCAAACAGCACGGGCCGGCGCGCAAGCGGCTTCCACGCGGCACCGGCGCGCAAACCGCGACGGCAGGCGTCGACCACAAGCACGCCGGAACCCAGTAGCGTGGCAACGTCGTCGAGGCGCAGCGCCTGTTCGCCGCCGGCAGAGCGGCGCCGCGCGGCGGGACGATCGAGCGCAGCCCTCACCTCCGCCACCTCGGCCAGAAGCGCCGGCACGCGTGCGCGATCGGCCGCCTCGTTCGCGCGGGCGAGCGCGTCACGCGCATCGCCGATGCGCAGCGTGCGCAGTGCCAGCTCGGTCGCGGCCAGCTCTGCCACCGCCGCCAGCGACGGCGGCAGGCCACGCGCATCCATGCGTGCCAGCGCGGCCGCGGCCTCATCGAGACGGCCAATCAGCAAGAGCCGGCGCAACGCGATCAGCCGCGCCTGCAGCGCGTTGGCACGATCCCCATGCGCATCGAGCGTCTCCGACGCCGACGCCAGCGAACGCGGCGAACCGGCGAAATCGCGCATCGCCAGCGCGACTTCCGCCTCGGCGACGACGCAGCGGCCGCGCGCCAGTTCTTCGTGGTTGCCGAAGCCGCGGGCGGCGCGTCGCAGGAGCTCGCGGGCGCGCGGGTATTCACCGAGCTGGGCCATGGCGGTGCCGCGCAGGGCCAGCGCCGGCGGGTCGTCTCGCAGCGCCACCAGCTTGAGGGCGCCGAGCGCGTCGCCGGCGGCGAGCGCGCGCGCGGCAGCAGCGATCAGGGAGTCCATAACAGCAAGCTACCCTCACGAGCGAGTCCAATTCGGTGACACCGTCGAGAGCGCGATCGATGCGCGCCAGGTTCGGCGAGCGAGGCGTGGTTAGTAGCGCCGGCTTCGACTCGCCCCTCTTTATTCATCATGACGTCAGGCTCTTCATCACCATTCCAACGGCGGAGAGAATGCAAAGGACCGATGCGCCGCAGCGGAGTTGCTTCGCGCCTGCCACGTGCGCGAGCTTTACGCCGGCCACGACGCCGATCAGTTCAACAGCGGTCACGGGAATGGCGAGTCCGTACTGGATCGTGTCGTGACTCCAGTTGTTGAGCGAACCGGAAAGGGCTGCCGCGATCTGCACGACCTGTCCAGTACCGACGGCGACCAGCGGATCGAAGTGCAGGCCCAGCATCAGCGGCACGGAAAACAGCGGTCCGCCTGCGCCGGAGATACCCGCACCGAAGCCGGACAGCGCGCCGACGGCGCACAGCGCTTTCGCGGTCTGCGGTCTTTTCCCGCCATCGACCTGCGGGGCGGTCCGACGCAGAAGAATATTCAAGCCTGTGCCAAGGATGACGGCGGCGACGATCCAGGTGAGCAGCCCGGCCGGAACAAGGATGCCGGCCGCGGCGCCGATGTAGCTGAATGTGAACGCTCCGACGCACACCGGCAGTGACGTGCGCCATTCGATGCTGCCGCGTCGCATGAACAGCCACGTACCGAGGATGCCCGTGAACAGGAAAGAGAACAGCGCCGTCGCTGCCGCCTGGTGAACCGTGAGGTTGGAAAAGGTCATCAGGGCCGGGATGAGCAGTACGCCACCCACGCCCACGGCGCCGATGAATATTCCGACGACGAGACAGCTCGCCAGCAGCAGTCCCATGCTCATGATTCCGAAATCACCTCGCTGCGCCCTCCCTCAAATGACGGGCCGACTATCGAACTGTAGCACCGCCATAGTGACCCTCGGGGCAGGGCTGCGTAGTTGCATAAACGAGCATCCCGGAATGAACAATGCAATCATGCAGGCCTTGTATCTTGAGCCACCGCTTCTCGTCGCAGCCGGGATCGCCTGCAGGCGGTCGCGAGGCCCGACGAGTGAGGTGTAGTTGGCACCGCCAAGGACGCTGCGCGGATCTTCGACGAGCCGCCGCTTGCTGTCCCGGTTGCGGTATTGCCGCGCCCAGGTCGGGAATACGATCCATCACTGCTCGGCGACTGCGGCATCGTAGGCGCCGGTTCATTCGGCCGGTTTTCCGGGACGAGAGGGCGAGCCCGTGCTATCGCGAAGACGAAAATCCCTGGGTCCTCATGCCAAAAATGTGTACGATTCATGGGCAAC
>DATFUO010000081.1:0-10313 GCA_035260785.1 Burkholderiales bacterium | reverse complement strand
TTCAACCTTGGTCGCCGCAACGTCTCTAGGATACACCCCGCAGACCCCCATGCCTTCCCTGTGGACTTTGAGCATTATCTGGGTCGCCTGCTCCCGGGTCATCGAGAAGAAAGTCTGCAGAACCGCGACGACAAAGTCCATCGGCGTGTAATCGTCGTTCAGCAGCAGCACCTTGAAGAGCGGAGGCTGTTTGACCTTGCTTTTTTCGGCCTCTAGGAGCGTGCTGTCACGATTTCCCGTCGCCATGCCTTCGACTCGCCTCACTGCATTTCACTTAAAGCTAATTTTGCGGATAACCGCGGAAAATACAAGTGCAGAATTCGTGCCTGCGCGGATCCGGCGCTTCGCGTAAAACTGCATTGCAACAATCGCTTGCGCGCGTTTTGCCCACTTGACTTCCCAAAATAAATAACCTACAAAGCGGATTGGTGTTTGGCTTCAAGCATACTGCAGCACCGGTTTTGCCGATAACGCGGACTTGAAACTCAAACGATCTGCGGGTGTCCGGCCCGCTTTTTTTCCAGGGGAAGGGATGTATGGCAATCGGTACGGTAAAGTGGTTTAACGACGCAAAGGGGTACGGTTTCATCACGCCCGATGACGGCAGCGAAGATCTGTTCGCGCATTTTTCGGCAATCCAGATGAACGGTTTCAAGACACTCAAGGAAGGCCAGAAGGTGAGTTTTGAGGTCACCCAGGGACCCAAGGGCAAGCAAGCCTCCAACATTCAGGCTGCCTGACACAGGAGCGGATCAAGATCCGCAGGTGACCTGAGAATATTCGAAGCCCGCGGCGCAGTCGCGGGCTTTTTGTTTGCGCTGCACTCAGCCACGCATGCGTTCGGTCATTGCGTCGCCAAATCCGGAGCAGGACACCTGCTTCGCCCCCGTCATCAGCCTCGCAAAATCATAGGTCACAACCTTGTCGTTGATCGCCGCTTCCATGGATTTTACGATCAGATCCGCCGCTTCCACCCAGCCCATATGGCGCAGCATCATCTCCGCAGAAAGAATCAACGATCCCGGATTGACGTAGTCCTTGCCCGCGTATTTTGGCGCCGTGCCATGAGTTGCCTCGAACATTGCGACTGAATCGCTCATATTGGCCCCCGGAGCGATGCCGATGCCACCGACCTGGGCCGCCAGTGCATCGGAAATGTAGTCTCCGTTCAGATTGAGTGTCGCAATGACGTCGTACTCTTCCGGGCGCAGCAGGATCTGCTGCAGGAACGCGTCGGCAATCACGTCTTTGATGATTATTCCGCCCGGCAGCTTCATCCATGGGCCGCCATCGATGAGTTCAGCACCGAACTCTCGCTTGGCCAGCGCGTAGCCCCAATCCCGGAAACCGCCTTCGGTGAACTTCATGATGTTGCCCTTGTGTACCAGGGTTACGGACCGGCGCGCGTTGTCGAGCGCGTACCGGATCGCCTTGCGAACAAGCCGTTCCGTCCCCTCGCGGGACACCGGCTTGATGCCGATCCCGGACGTTTTCGGAAAGCGGATTTTCTTGACGCCCATTTCCTTGGTTAGGAAATCGATCAGCTTGCGCGCGCTGTCGGACTCCGCCGCCCACTCGATTCCGGCATAAATATCCTCGGAGTTCTCGCGGAAGATCACCATGTCGGTCTTTTCGGGCTGTTTGAGCGGGCTGGGCACACCCTTGAAATAGCGCACCGGACGCAGGCATACATAGAGATCGAGTTCCTGCCGCAAGGCAACGTTGATCGAGCGGATGCCGCCTCCGACCGGCGTGGTGAGCGGGCCCTTGATCGACACCACGAATTCCCTGCTCGACTTGAGGGTCTCCTCGGGCAACCAAACGTTCTCGCCGTAGACCTTGCAGGATTTCTCACCCGCAAACATTTCCATCCAGACGATCTTGCGTTTCGCTCCGTATGCAGCATTGACTGCAGAGTCGACGACTTTGCGCATCACCGGCGTGATGTCCACCCCCGTTCCGTCTCCCTCGATGAAAGGAATAATCGGATTGGCCGGCACGTTCAGCGAGAAATCCTTCTTTACGGTGATTTTTTCGCCGCTGGACGGCACTTTTATGTGCTGATACATGGAGTCTGCCTCGATGAGTGGATGTAATTGAATTGCAAGTGGTTATGCGCGCGGCTTGCTTGCTGCAATTGTAAAGCAACGATCAGGCCGGGCACAAAATCATCCGCCGGCGCGGTTCCGTTTCGAGCTACTGGACATGGCCTGAAGCAGCGAGTCCCGCGACGATCGATCGAAGCGTAAGTCTGAAACCATTTCTCGCATTGCAAAATAATCTCGGTTTACAACATTTTAAATACTGATTAATAACAATAATATTTCGGCTACGAAGCGTATTGCAGCGCATAAAAAGCCTCATGTAACGTGCGCGCACCACCATTGCATCAGACAAACCCGGATGTAGTGTCGACACAAGATGCCGCCACCCGCGGCATCTTCAATGATTCCGCCAGATCCGATCTCTGGCTTTCACGTGGACCAGCGTGCCGCAGGTACTCGGCAGGGCGCTCGGGCTCTTCGCGGTATTCCGCAAGAACGACCCGATCGGCCAGGCCGTGTTGCCGCGGCCTGCGTAATTACACACACGAAGTAGCCAACAGGAGAACGCCATGAATCGCGATCAGGCAATCGCAGAAATCCACCGTGAGTGGAAAAGCAACCCGCGCTGGCAGGGTACACAGCGCCCGTATTCGGCCGCGGACGTCTACCGGCTTCGCGGAACCGTGCAGATCGAATACTCGCTGGCTCGCCGCGGCGCCGAAAAGCTCTGGAAGCTCTTGCGTGAAGAGCCATTCGTCAATGCCTTGGGGGCCATGACCGGCAATCAGGCCTTACAGCAGGTCAAGGCCGGACTGAAGGCTATCTATCTTTCCGGCTGGCAGGTTGCCGCGGACGCCAATCTCGCCGGGGAAATGTATCCCGATCAGTCGCTTTATCCGGCCGACAGCGTTCCCGCCGTCGTACGCCGGATCAACAACACACTCATTCGAGCAGACCAGATTCATCATGCCGAGGGCAAGGACGGCTTCGATTGGCTCGCCCCCATTGTCGCCGATGCCGAGGCCGGGTTCGGCGGGGTACTCAATGCATTTGAACTGATGAAGTCGATGATCGATGCGGGCGCGGCGGGCGTGCATTTCGAAGACCAGCTCGCCTCGGCAAAGAAATGCGGGCACATGGGTGGAAAAGTGCTGGTGCCGACGCAGGAAGCGGTACAAAAGTTCGCGGCCGCACGCCTGGCGTCGGACATCATGGGGGTTCCGACGGTCCTGTTTGCACGCACGGATGCGGAGGCGGCGAACCTCATTACGTCGGACGTGGACGACAACGACAAGCCATTCTGCACCGGCGAGCGCACGGCCGAAGGCTACTATCGCGTCATCAATGGTATTCAGCAGTCGATTTCGCGGGGGCTCGCTTACGCGCCCTACGCCGACCTGATCTGGTGCGAAACTGGGAAGCCTGACCTCGCCTTCGCACAGCAATTTGCCGAAGCCATCCACAAGCAGTATCCGGGCAAGCTGCTGTCTTACAACTGCTCGCCTTCGTTCAACTGGAAGAAGAATCTCGACGACAGTACCATCGCCAAATTCCAGCGCGAACTGGGCGCGATGGGCTACAAATTCCAGTTCATCACGCTGGCCGGTTTCCACGCACTCAACTATGGGATGTTCGAACTGGCGCGCGGCTACGCCTCCGAGAACATGACTGCTTACGTGAGACTGCAGCAGGCCGAGTTCGCAGCAGAGGCCAATGGCTACACCGCGACCAAGCATCAGCGCGAAGTCGGCACCGGTTACTTCGATGAAGTCACGCAGGCAGTACAAGCAGGCAAATCGTCGGTGACAGCTTTGACGGGTTCCACCGAAGAAGAACAATTCGTCTGACCCTGATCCAGGGTTTTCTCCGATCCCGGTGCCGGGATTCTTGCGCCGCGGTGTGGCAAGCTTTGCTTGTTTCCGCGGCGTTTCCTATTTATCATTTAGCGAAATCATTTTTCACAATATAAAATCCATTCCCGGAGCTTCAACTTGACTCAGCCGAATATTCCGGCCGGTATGCAGGTGCTCGGCCACATTTCTCCCGAGTACGCGCAAATACTTACCGGCGACGCCCTTACCTTCCTGGCCAAACTACATCGCAGCTTCAATGCGTGTCGGATGGAGTTGCTAAGCCGTCGTGCTGAGCGGCAGAGGGAAATCGACTCCGGTAAATTGCCGGATTTCCTGCCGGAGACCAAGCCCATTCGCGATGCCGCCTGGGAAGTCGCCCCGGTACCTCATGATCTGCGGGACCGCCGCGTGGAAATTACCGGTCCGACGGATCGCAAGATGGTGATCAACGCGCTCAATTCCGGTGCCAACATGTTCATGGCGGACTTCGAAGATTCGTCGACGCCGACCTGGGACAATCAGGTCCAGGGCCAGATCAACGTACGCGACGCTCTTGCCGGCACCATTTCATTCACCAACCCGGAGGGCAAGCAATACAGACTCGCCGAAAAACCGGCGACTCTGCTGGTGCGCCCGCGCGGCTGGCATCTGAGTGAAAAACACCTCGTGATCGACGGCCAGCCGATGTCGGGATCGCTGTTCGACTTCGGGCTGTATTTCTTTCACAACGCCAGACTGCGCGTCAAGAAGAAGTCGGGAATTTACCTCTATCTGCCAAAGATAGAGTCTCACCTCGAGGCGCGGCTGTGGAACGAGGTCTTTGTCTTCGCGCAAATGGAATTGGATGTGGCGCAAGGCAGCGTCAAGGCCACCGTCCTGATCGAAACCATTCTCGCCGCTTTCGAAATGGATGAAATACTGTTCGAACTGCGTGAGCACTCGGCGGGCCTCAATTGCGGCCGATGGGATTACATCTTCAGCTGCATCAAGAAATTCCGGAACCGGAAAGATTTCATGCTCGCCGACCGCGGGCTGGTGACCATGACCAGTCCTTTCATGCGTGCCTATTCGCTGCTGCTGATCAAGACCTGTCATAAGCGGGGCGCCTTTGCAATGGGCGGCATGGCCGCGCAAATCCCGATCAAGAACGACCCTGCTGCCAACGAGGCGGCTCTCGCCAAAGTACGTGCGGACAAGGACCGCGAAGCGACCGATGGCCATGACGGCACCTGGGTCGCGCACCCCGGTCTGGTGGCAATTGCCAAGGAAGCCTTCGACCGCTCAATGAAATCACCCAATCAAATCCATAAAAAACGCGATGACGTGCACGTCACGGCAAAAGATCTGATCAATTTCCAGCCGAAAAACCCGATCACCGAACAGGGATTGCGTATCAACATCAACATCGGCATCCAGTACCTGGGCGCCTGGCTCGCCGGCACTGGTTGCGTGCCGATCTTCAATCTGATGGAAGATGCGGCGACGGCGGAAATCTCCCGGGCGCAGATCTGGCACTGGATACGCAGCCAGCACGGCGCGCTCGACGACGGCCGCAAGGTGAGCAAGGAGTTGTTCCGTGAGCTGGTGCCGCAGGAACTGGCGAAAGTCCGCGGAATGCTGGGCGAGAAAGGTTACGCGGCGGGCAAATACGAGGAAGGCGCAAAAATGTTCGAGGAGCTCACCCTCGCCGACGAGTTCGTCGAATTCCTCACCCTGCCGGCTTACGATTACGTAACGGCGCACGAACACCGCTGAGCTTGTACTGACCGCCGTATCGCGGGGCGGTCCACTCTTCCAGGTCGATGATCGTTCTGTTCAACAAGCCCAACGGCGTGATCTGCCAGTTCAGTGCGTCTGCCGGCAAACAAACGCTCAAAGATTTCGTGCCGATTGCGGATGTCTATCCAGCCGGCCGGCTCGATACCGACAGCGAAGGGCTGCTGATTCTGACCGACGATGGCGCCCTGCAGAACACCATCAGCCATCCGGACAACAAATGGCCCAAACTTTACTGGGTACAGGTCGAAAATGTTCCGGACGAGGCCGCCTTGGCGCAACTGCGCAGTGGCGTCGATCTGGGAGACTTCGTCACCGCGCCGGCGACCGTCAACCCGATCGCCGAGCCGCGTGGTTTATGGGCCCGTACGCCACCCATCCGTGTCCGCCAAAGCATCCCGACCCGTTGGCTGGAAATCGAGATCTCCGAAGGCAAGAACCGCCAGGTCCGGCGAATGACGGCGGCGGCCGGCTTTCCAACACTGCGTCTGATCCGGTATCGGATAGGACACTGGACTCTGGCGGGACTTAGCTCAGGAGCGTATCGAGTGCTCGCTCCACACGAAATGCGCCTTTGGTAAGAACGACTTAACTTGTAACAAAATATGTCAACCGGCCATGCGGGCCGGCGTTAAAGGCCCTGACACCTAGATAGTGTCATCCCTGAAGGACTTATCAATATGGAGAAGACCAGCATGAAGAAAATTGTTGCCGCCCTGATCGCCGCCTTGTTTGCCGCCGTTACGTTCTCGGCCGTTGCCGCTGACGAAGCCAAGCCGGCCGACAAGCCCGCCAAGTCCGCTAAAAAGCACAAGAAGGCAAAGAAGGTAGAAACCGCTGCCCCGGCAGCCGCTGCTCCGGCAAAGTAATAGGTTCCACGCCGCTGCAAACAACAAGGCAGGGAGTCATTCCCTGCCTTGTTTTTTTGATCCGGACTAGAGATTTCCCGCCGAAACGGGCGGTTTGACGCCCAAGGGGATTATCCTTATTCTTCCCAGCGTTTTCGAAGTGAAGAAACTTCAGTTCGGTCTGTATATCCGGATTCAATATAACGGTATGGAATTCGCCATGAAGAGTTCGATCGCATTGTTCCTGCCTGCCGCGTTTGCGGCCCTTTCTTTTTCCGCGTCAGCGGGCGTGGCACCCACGGCGCCGAATTCGGCATTGACCCAAGCCGGAGCGAAGATCGCTCCTCCTGCCGGGCAGGGGCAGTTGACAGACGACAAGGACGATAAAAAGGACAATGCCCCCAAGGATCCAGCCAAGTAGGCGGCCAGGGTACCTCGGGGGAAGGCAGGGTCGCGTCCCTGCCTTTTTCATTTCATGAATCGCAAATCGAGAGGGCGCAAGCCATGGGCCAGTGGACCGACCTCATCAAACTGACCGTCGCGCTGTTGGCCATCGTCGATCCCGTTGCCAGCATTCCTGTCTTCCTCAGCACCACCACGGGTTACACGCAGGTCGAGCGGCGACGGGTCACCCAAGTCGTCGCCGTCACGGTCTTCTGCGTGCTCGCGGTCGCGGCGCTGATCGGCACGCAGGTATTGCGGTTTTTCGGCATCAGCATCCCGTCTTTCCTGATTGCAGGGGGAATTCTGCTTCTGCTGATGGCCATATCGATGCTGCAAGCGAAGGAAAGTGGAATCCGCCAGACACCCGACGAGGCCGAGGAAGCGGCGGAGAAAGATGCAGTGGCCGTCGTGCCCCTCGGAATTCCGTTGCTTGCCGGGCCCGGCGCGATCAGCACCATGATCATCGCCACCCATCATTCGGAAAGGATCTTCGGCCATTTCATCCTGCTGATACCCGCGGCCCTGGTAGGAATCGTGGTATGGGCGACATTTGCGACGGCCACCCGTATTTCCGCCCGGCTGGGCAAGACCGGCATGAACATCATCACCCGCGTGATGGGACTGATCATCGCCGCCATCGGCGTCGAGTATATTTACCGCGGCATGATCGAGTTATTCCCGAAGCTGGTCTGAAAAAACGACATGGTCTGGAAACCCGATGTAACCGTTGCGGCGATCGCGGAACGCGACGGTCGTTTTCTTTTCGTTGAGGAACAAACCGAACGAGGCTTGTTATTCAATCAGCCGGCCGGGCATCTGGAGAACGACGAATCGATCGTTGCGGCGGTGGCCAGGGAAACGCTCGAAGAGACCGCCTGGGAATTTTTTCCGGAACATCTGGTCGGCGTATATCGTTGGTGCCCTTCCGGCAGCGAAGTCACCTATCTCCGGTTCGCGTTTTCCGGACGCCTGGGAAGACATTTCGCCGACCGGGCGCTGGACACCGGCATCGTGCGCGTGGCCTGGCTCAGCCCGGAGGAGATTCGCGCCGGCCACCACCGCCATCGCAGCCCGCTGGTCGTGCGCTGCATGGAAGATTACCTGGCCGGGGCACGGGCGCCGCTCGGCCTGCTCGTGGACTACGACCGAACCGGAATTGCGACGTGAGCAAAAAACAGCGCATCGTCGTCGGCATGTCCGGTGGAGTGGATTCCTCGGTCGCCGCCTGGCTGCTCAAGGAACAAGGCTACGACGTCGTCGGCTTGTTCATGAAGAACTGGGAAGACGATGACGACGAGGAATACTGCACGTCACGACAGGACCTGATCGACGCGGTTTCGATCGCCGACCTGGTCGGGATCGACATCGAGGCGGTGAATTTTTCTGCCGAGTACAAAGACCGTGTTTTCCACAGCTTTCTCGCCGAATACAAAGCGGGGCGAACACCGAATCCGGACGTACTTTGCAATGCCGAAATCAAATTCAAGGCTTTCCTCGATCATGCGCTGCAGCTGGGTGCGGATCGCATTGCTACCGGACATTATGCACAGGTGCGCGAAGTAGACGGCCTGTTCCAGCTGCTCAAGGCCGAAGACGGGACCAAGGACCAGAGTTATTTCCTCTACCGGCTGAACCAGGCACAGCTCGGGAGCACGCTCTTTCCGCTCGGTGCAATGTACAAGCGCGATGTACGCGACCTTGCAGCAAAACTAAAGCTGCCGAACCACGACAAGAAAGACTCAACCGGCATCTGTTTCATCGGCGAACGGCCGTTCCGCGAGTTCCTGAATCGTTATCTGCCCACCCAGCCCGGGGACATGATCACCCCGGACGGCAACATCATTGGGCGGCATATCGGCCTGATGTATTACACCCTCGGCCAGCGCCAGGGGCTGGGCATCGGTGGGCGCAAAGCAGGCGACGGCGAGCCGTGGTACGTGTGCGGCAAGGACATTGAATCGAATCGGCTCACGGTCGTGCAAGGCCACGGCCATCCCGCCCTGCTGTCAGATGCACTCACCGCCGATGACCTAACCTGGATCAGCGGAACGCAACCCCATTGCAACTGGGTATACGGCGCGAAAACACGCTACCGGCAGACGGATGCGCCTTGCGAAGTCGAGCGGGTAGATGCGGGTTCATGCGAAATCAGATTCGCCGAACCGCAATGGGCGATTACGCCCGGGCAATCGGTTGTCGTCTATGAATCCAGGGTCTGTCTCGGCGGCGGCATCATCGACAGGGCCGTCCGCGCGGCGCACTAACCTTGCGGCGCGGTCGCCTTGAAGGGCGGCAAGTCGAATAATTTTTCCGCGTGCCGCAGCAGATTCGGATACTGGCCGCGGCAATCGATATCCTTGAAACGGAAATCGAGAAATCCAAGCGCGCAGCCCAGCGCGATATCGGCAAGGCTGTAGACCTCGACCGCACACCAGCTCTTGTCAGAGAGATCGGCGGAACCCCACGCGAGGGCACGGTCGATCTTGCCGCGCTGACGCGCGATGACCGACTCGCTCTGCATTTCCTTTGGCCGACGGCCTTCCTGCACCAGCAGGACCGCAGCATCCATCATTCCGTCGGCCAGCGCTTCCCATCGGCGCACCTGGACGCGCTGGCGTATCGGCTCGGGGATCAGGCGGCCCACCGGCGAAATCGAATCGAGGTATTCGACGATCACCGGGGAATCGAAAAGTTTGTTGCCGTCTTCAGTCACCAGTACCGGAATCTTGCCGAGCGGATTGAATTCGGGAACTCGTGTCGCCGGATCGGAAGGCGCATCGATGACAAATTCGTGGTCGATGCGTTTTTCCGCAAGGACCACCCTTACCTTGCGGGCGAACGGGCTGCTGAGTGAACCAATCAGTTTCATAATTCGGCTGCGCAGTTGAAAGGCGCCGCGTTATAGACCGCCGGTGGAACACCGTGACCATGTCGTGCAATCAGTGCCGCGCCGACGCCCATCGTGATAAAATTATTCATATCGATTAGCTACTTGGATGATGCCTCTTTCCGCTCTCACCGCCCTGTCCCCGCTCGATGGCCGTTATCGGGACAAGATTTCCAGGCTCTCGGATTACTTCAGCGAATTCGGACTCATCCGCTTCCGCATTCTGGTCGAGGTCGAATGGCTCAAAGCGCTGTGCGCCGCGAAAGCACTCGAAGACATTCCCGCCCTTTCGCCGGCCACGGTTCGGCAACTGGACGCTGTCGTGCGCGACTTCTCGGTCATCGATGGTGAGGCGGTAAAACAGATCGAAGCGCGCATCAATCACGATGTCAAGGCAATCGAGTACTGGCTCAAGGAAAAGCTCTCCGACAACCACGAAATCGCCGGCGTCGCCCGCTTC
>DATFUO010000080.1:0-8649 GCA_035260785.1 Burkholderiales bacterium | reverse complement strand
CCGTTCAGGACGTCGAGAACGCGCTCATCAACCAGAACGTCGAATCGCCGGGTGGGCGCATAGAGAGCACGCAGCGCGAATTCACCGTGCAGCCGCGCACCGACCTGCGCTCGCCGGAAGATTTCAACAACATGATCATCTCGACGAACGGCTATCCGATTCGTCTGAAGGACGTCGGCCACGCCGCCCCGGGTCCCTACGAGAATCGCAAGATCGTGCGCGTCGGCGGCAACGAAGCGATCGGCCTGGGTGTGGTCAAGCAGTCGACTGCAAACACGCTGGAAGTCGCGCGCGGAGTCAAGGCGGTGCTGCCGCGATTGCAGAAAACGCTCCCGCCCGGAATGAAGGCGTGGATCGCGGTCGATACCTCGATCTTCATCGAGGAATCGATCAAGGCGGTCTTCGAGACCATGGCCGAGGCGTTGATCTTGGTGGTGCTGGTGATTTTCATCTTCCTGCGCAGCGCGCGTGCGACCCTGATTCCCGCTGTTGCCATCCCGGTTTCGGTGATCGGCCACTTCACCTTCCTCAAGGTGCTGGGCTTTTCGATCAACACGCTGACATTGCTCGGCGTGGTGCTGTCCATCGGCCTGGTGGTGGACGACGCCATCGTTGTGCTGGAGAACATCCACCGTCACATCGAGGAAGGCATGGCGCCGATCAAAGCCGCATTCCAGGGCAGCAAGGAAATCGGTTTCGCCGTCATTGCCATGACCATCACGCTGGCCGCGGTGTTCTGTCCGTTGGCGCTGATGACGGGCAATACCGGCAAGCTGTTCACCGAGTTCGCGCTGACTGTGGCGACGTCGGTGATCGTATCGGGCTTCGTCGCGCTGACGCTCACGCCGATGATGTGCTCGAAGCTGCTGAAGCCGGGACATGGCAGGGTTTACACCTACACCGAGAGTTTCTTCGAGGGCATGAACAACGGCTATCGCGCGATCCTGCGCGCGACGCTGCGGCATCGCTGGGTGATCGGCGTGATATTCATTGTCGTTCTCGGCAGCATGGTGTTCCTGTTCAAGCAGCTGAAGTCCGAGCTTTCGCCGGTGGAAGACCGCGGGCTGTTCCTGGCTTTCGTGATCGCGCCGGAAGGCTCGACCATGTCCTATACCGACGGCTACATGCACGTCGTCGAAGGCATCACCAGCAAGATCCCGGAAATTACCACCATGTTCGCCGTGGTAGCGCCCGGACTGGACCGCCCGAATCCGGTGAACCTCGGCGTTGCCTTTGCCGTGCTGAAACCCTGGAGCGAACGCACGCGCAGCCAGTTGGTGATTACGAAGGAGCTCGGGCCGAAACTCTATGGCGGGCTGCCCGGTGCGTTGTCGTTCGCATTGAATCCGCCGTCGCTGGGACAGGGGTTGCTGAACAAGCAGATCGAATATGTCATCTATGGCACCAGCTTCGAAGAATTACAAACCCAGACGAACCTGGTCATGGCGAAGTTGCGCGAATACCCGGGCATCACGGCGCTCGATACCGACCTGAAACTCAACAAACCCCAACTGGCGGTGGACATCGACCGCGACAAGGCGTCCGACCTCGGCGTGTCGATGGATGTCATCGGTCATACCCTGCAGACGCTGCTCGGCAGCCGCGACGTGACGCGCTACAAGCATGAGGGCAAGCAATACGACGTCGTCGTCCAGCTGGAAGACAGCAAGCGCATGCAGCCGACCGACCTGACTTCGATCTACGTGCGAGGCCAGGGCGATCAGCTGATGCAGCTTTCCAACCTGGTCAAGCTCCGTGAATCCGTCGCGCCGAAGGAACTCAATCACTTCAATAAGCTGCGCGCCGCCGTCATCAACGGCAACGTTGCTTCCGGCTACACTCTCGGCCAGGCGCTCGATACCATCGATGCGACCATCAAGCAGGAATTGCCTTCTGGGACCATCACCGACCTGGACGGGCAGGCCCGCGAGTTCCGCGAAGCAGGGGGCCAGTTGTACCTGACCTTCGTACTGGCGCTGGTGTTTATTTATCTGGTGCTGTCGGCTCAATTCGAAAGCTTTGTCGGACCGCTGGTGATCATGTTCACGGTGCCGCTGGCAATGACCGGCGCGCTGCTGGCCATGTGGATCAATACGATGCTGGGCAACGGCGGCACGCTGAACGTCTACAGCCAGATCGGTCTGGTGATGCTGGTCGGCCTGATTACCAAACACGGCATTCTGATCGTCGAGTTTGCCAACCAGTTGCGCAGCGCCGGCATGGAAAAATTCGAAGCGGTGGTGGAAGCGGCGACCTTGCGGCTGCGCCCCATTCTGATGACTACAGGCGCGATGGTGCTCGGGGCTATTCCGCTCGCGCTCGCCCATGGCGCCGGCGCGGAATCCCGCCAGGCAATCGGCTGGGTCATCGTCGGCGGTCTTTGCGTCGGGACGTTGCTGACCCTGTTCGTGATTCCGACTATCTACACATTGCTGATGCGCAGGGTGCATATGGCCGAGGTGGATGAGACCGCTGTGCCGCTTACGGCCGGGGGCAGCGGACCGATTACTGCGCCCCACAAGGAACTGTAAGGCTTTCGCGCGATCCTTCACTTGATTGGCAGGTGCAAATGCACCTGCCTTTTTTTTCGCTATAGTCGCAATGCCAGGTCGAAACACGGGAGGAAATCCGGATGAACAAACTGCTCAACATCGGTGTTGCCCGGAAGATCGGAACTTACAGCGACGGTGTCGAAGTTTCCGGCAGCGCGAAATGGGTCCTTACGGCCGGAACGCCGGGTCTGCTGCCCGACGGAACTTACCCCAAAGGCATCACGGCCCAGGCGGAGCAGGCATGGAAAAACGTGCTGGCCATACTCGCGGAAGCCGGCATGGGTGTTAAAGACCTGGTGAAGGTGACCCACTATCTGGTGCGTGAACAGGATATCAAGGACTATGTAGCCGTGCGTGCGCGCTTTCTCGGCGACGCACGTCCGGCCTCGATGCTGCTGGTGGTGCCGGGGCTCGTGAAACCGGAAATTCTGGTAGAGATCGAAGCGGTAGCCGCGAAGGGGTGAAGGCGTGAAGGGTTGAGAGCGTCTACCCCTTCACCCTTCACCCTTTCCAACGGCTGATCAACGCCGGCCGAGCTCGTTCTAAATATTCGAAGGAATGGTTCGAAACCTCCCGCTAACAATTGGCCGCCGTCACCCCTATATTGGTTGAATCTGGAATAGGCCCTACCAGTGGCGGGCTCCAACGGGAGATTTCAAATGAACGCCTTGAGAAAAAGCAGCGAGCGCGGATTTGCCGACCACGGCTGGCTGAAGAGCTTCCACACCTTTTCCTTCGCGGGTTACCACGATCCCAGGAACATGGGGTACGGGCCACTGCGTGTGATCAATGAAGACCGCGTTGCCCCGGGCGAAGGCTTCGGCAAGCATCCGCATCGGGATATGGAGATCATCAGCTATGTTCTCGACGGCGAGTTGGAGCACAAGGACAGCATGGGCACCGGCTCGGTCATCCGCCCGGGCGACGTGCAGCGCATGAGCGCCGGCACCGGCGTGTTCCACAGCGAGTACAACCCTTCGCCGAAGAACGGCGTGCACTTCCTGCAGATCTGGATCGAGCCGGCCGAGCTCGGCATCAAGCCGAGTTACGAGCAGAAATTCTTCTCTCCGGAAGAAAAGCGCGGCAAGTTGCGCCTGCTCGCCTCGCCCGATGGCAGCGAAGGGTCTGTGAAGGTGCACCAGGATGCCTGGCTCTACGCCGCGCTGATCGACGGCGATGAGCGGGTGGTGCACAAGCTCGCCGCCGGCCGCAAGGCGTATGTGCACGTGGCCCGCGGCGCAGTCACCGTGAACGGCCAGCCCCTGGGTTCGGGCGATGCGCTCAAGGCCGACGGCGAATCCGAAGTCGTCATCGAGCAGGGCGAAAACGCCGAAGTATTGTTGTTCGACCTGGAATGAACTGACGCGGCGATGGACTGCAAAGGCGGGTCCGTCGCCGCGCGCCGGCCCGGGCCGGTTTCAATTCAGTCTGACGTACTCGTAATCCATCGGCAGGTTGTTGATGCCGCGATCCGGCGGCGCGATCCAGCCTGCCATTTTCCCCGGTTCGATGACCCGCTTCATCAGGCAGTGCACGAAAGCGCGGTCGGCTTCGCTCGGAATCCAATCGACCATGCGCCGCTCGTATTCCTCGCGGCCGACAGGCTTGCCCTGCGGGTCGGTCGGCACATTGGCCCAGGCGCCGATGCTGCGGCGGAAATGCGGGCTCGGCAACGCCAGGCGGAATGCGTGCCCCGCGCGCTGGATCTGCATGTTCCAGCGCCTGACGCCGAGTTCGCAATCCTTGATGTAGGACTGGCGCATCACTTCGTTCATCGCATTGCGCAGGCTCACCGACTCCTGGCCTTGCGGCGATTCCAGCGTGAAGGTCGCATCGCTGCAGACGTGGTCCTCGTATTGCGTTTCGTCCGGGCGGCCCTTGATGCCGCTGGCGAACGAACTCGCGGCGTTCGATGAGACTTCGGAGCCGAACAGGTCGAGGGAGGACGTGAACCAGAAGTTCATGTAGCGCTGGATGGTCGGAAGATCGATCGCGCCGTGATTGCGCACCGCCTGCGGGTCGTCGCTGCCGATTTCCTTCATGGCCTCCAGCGAACGCTTTACCACGCGGCCCACGCCGGTCTCGCCGACGAACATGTGATGCGCTTCTTCGGTCAGCATGAAGCGGCAGGTGCGGGCCAGTGGATCGAAACCGGATTCCGCCAGGCTTTTCAACTGGAACTTGCCGTCGCGATCGGTGAAGTAGGTGAACATGAAGAACGACAGCCAGTCGCTGATCGGTTCGTTGAACGTACCGAGGATGCGCGGCTTGTCGACATCGCCGGAATGCCGCGACAGCAGTTCCTCGGCTTCTTCGCGCCCGTCCCGGCCGAAGTGGGCGTGCAGCAGGTAGACCATCGCCCACAGATGGCGGCCTTCCTCGACGTTGACCTGAAACAGGTTGCGCAGGTCGTACAGCGAGGGACAGGTCAGGCCCAGCCGGTGCTGCTGCTCCACAGACGCCGGTTCGGTATCGCCCTGCGTGACGATGATGCGACGGAACTGTGTGCGCAGTTCGCCCGGGACCTGCTGCCAGACCGGCTCGCCGAAGTGGTCGCCGAAGCCGATGGTACGGTCGGCAACCCGGTCCGCCAGGAAAATGCCCCACCGATAATCCGGCATCTTCGCCGCGCCGTAGCTTGCCCACCCTTGCGCGTCCACGCCGACTGCCGTGCGCAGATACACGTCGGCCGACGCCGAGTCGTGCGGCCCCATCTCCCGCCACCAGTCGAGGAATTTCGGCTGCCAGTGCTCGAGCGCGCGCTGCAACGTGCGGTCGTTCGCCAGGTCGACGTTGTTCGGAATTCTTTCTGAATAGTTGATGCTCATGAATTACTCCAATCTAAAGCTGTTTACACCCAACACGGAGGCACGGAGAACACGGAGGACACGGAGAAAAACAGGACGGGAATATTGATTCATTGATAGTCGGCGTGCTTCACGGACCCAGTTTTCGATTTGCCGGATTGTGCGCCAACCCGATTCTCTATCAGGGCCGTTCTCTGTGTCCTCCGTGTTCTCCGTGCCTCCGTGTTGGGTTGAGAAGCCCTAAACTCTCTCCCAGTTGAACTTGGGCTTGCTGCCGGTTCCGAACACTTTCAACGCGCCCTGTTCGCCGACGGCATTCGGGCGGATGAAAATCCAGTTCTGCCATGCGGTCAGCCGTCCGAAGATGCGCGTCTCCATCGTCTCCGGCCCGGTGAAGCGCAGATTCGCTTCCATGCCGGTCAGCGCGTCGGGGGAGAGGCTCGCGCGTTCCTCGATCGCGATGCGGACCTCATCGTCCCAATCGATGTCATCCGGAGCGTAGGTGACCAATCCCAGTTCGGCCGCGGCGGCGGCCGAAAGCCGGTTGCCGATCCGCGCGCGGGCGGCTTCGACCGGCTGCGGTTCCCCGCAGAAGCGATTGGCAATGCGGCTCACGCCGTTCACCATCCGCAGCACGCCGAAGTTCAGTTCCGACAGCACGATCGCGGGCGCATCGCTTCCCGACTCTTCGAGCTGGAGCATGTAACTGCGATCCGCGGCGAGCGCCAGTTCGGCCAGCGCGCCGGCGAAGCAGGAGTCTTGATCGACAATCGCGAACAACGTGCGCGACGACACGTCCAGGCGTGCCAGCGTCCTGCGCAGGAAGCCGGTGGTTTCACGCACGAACCAGTCATCGCGGTGTTTCGTCAACACCGCATCGCATTTCAGAACTGCGTCCGCGGAGCCGCGCGTTTTCAGGATCCAGGTGCCGATTTCAAGATCGTTGGTGCGCAGCATCAGGATGGCGTCGTCGAGTTCCCGCGCCATTTCGAGCGGCCACCAGCCCGCCCCGGCGGCATGGATCCCCGTGAGATCCTGCGGCTGAATTTGAGCGGGCGCCGACACCGTGACGGTTGCCGTGCGCGACTTGCGGTCGGTGGCGACATCGACGTTACGATAGTGATAGCCGGCATCATCGATCGTTCTCGCCAAGGGGGACAACGCGATGCCCGGACCGGCGCCTGGCCGGCGGCTTTGCGCGGCCAGTGCGGCCGCACGCGCCTTCACCGCATCGGCGAATTGCTGCGGCCGCGCGATCTGATCGACCAGCTTCCATTGCCTTGCGCGATCGGCGCGCACGCCTTCAGAGGTCGAACAGAACACGTCCGCCAGGTCCCGGCGCACTTTTCTCTTGTCGGTCAGCCGCGTCAGCCCGCCGGTGCCGGGCAGCACACCGAGCAAGGGCACCTCGGGCAGGCTCACGGTCGAGGAGCGGTCGTCGATCATCAGGATTTCGTCGCAGGCGAGCGCCAGCTCGTAGCCGCCGCCGGCCACGGTGCCATTGACGGCGGCCAGGAACTTCAGGCCGCCGTCGCGGCTCGAGTCTTCGATGCCGTTGCGCGTCTCGTTGGTGAATTTGCAGAAATTCACCTTCCAGGCATGCGTCGACAGTCCGAGCATGTAGATGTTCGCGCCTGAGCAGAACATGCGCTCCTTTGCGCTGGTGATTACGAGGCACTTCACTTCGGGATGCTCGAAGCGGACGCGATTGAGCGCATCGTAAAGCTCAATGTCGACGCCGAGGTCGTAGGAATTGAGTTTCAGTTTGTAGCCCGGTTTCAGGCCCTTCTCCTCGTTCACATCCATCGATAGCGTGGCCCGCTCGCCGTCGAACGAGAGGCGCCAGTGCCGGTAGCGATCCGGGTGCGTATCGTAGGTGGTCGGCAGTGCGCCGGCCTTGTCGTCGAGTACTGCGCTCATGGTTCCCTCCTCGCCTCAGGCCGCAATGGCGCGCTTGAGGTATTTCAGGCTTTGTTTCAGGCTGCGTCCCGCCGTGTCCACGACCGCGTCCGCCTGTCCATATAGCGCCGCGCGGCTTTGCAGGATTCGTTTCAGGTCGGCCATCGCCTGCGTGTTGCCTTCCATCGGCCGCATGTCCCCCTGGGCCATGACGCGCGACATGTGTTCCTCCGGCTTTGCTTTCAGCCAGACAGTGAAGCACGACGAGCGCAGCAGGTCGTATGTGCCCGGGTCCGAGACGATGCTGCCGCCGGTGGCGATCACGCAACGCGCCTGGCCCTCCAGGATTTTCTCCAGGCAACGCTGCTCGTAGCGCCGATAGCCCTGCTGGCCGTAGAGCAGAAAGATTTCCGACAGGCCGGTGCCGGCCTCGCGCTCGATTTCGCGGTCGAGTTCGATGAACGGCGCGTTCAACTCGGCGGCGAGCGCTTCGCCCAGCGTGGACTTGCCGGCGCCGCGCAGGCCGATCAGCGCGATGCGCTCGCTGCGCCCGGCCGGATTGCCGCCGTAATCGCGTTGCAGTTGCGCGCGCACCCGCGCCAGGCGTTGTTTCGGCAGGCGTTGCAGGAATTCCTGGATCAGGGTGAGTTCCAGCGCTTGGCCCTCGTTCTCGCGCAACAGCTCCGCGAGCGGCAGGCCCAGCGTGCCGGCCACCTGGCGCAGCAGCAGCACCGATATGTTGCCGCGGCCCGCTTCCAGTTCGGCGAGGTAGCGTTCGGACACCGCGGATTCGCGCGCCAGCGCCTTGCGCGTCAGCCCGCGGCGGACGCGGGCGTCCCGCACCTTTGCGCCAAGCCGCGCGAGGAAGGTCTCATCGGCATCGGCGTGCGCCGGCTTGGGGTCGCGTGCGCCCATCAGTCAGGGAAGGAACATGCAAGATAATGCATATTTAATTATTGCAGTGCATGATAATACATACTGTATCATAGTCCATAATTACGGCATATCAACCATCGTCCGAATGGAGAAGGGCAGTGGCGCTGGAATTGAACATCCTGGTGGGCACCCAGACCGGTGTCGCGCAACTGGTTGCGCAGGAAATCGAGCTGCGGCTCGAGGGCGGGGACATACGCATCAAGACCCTGCTGATGGACGAACTCGATCCCGGCCTATTCAACGGCGGCGGCCTGTACCTGATATGCACATCGACCTATGGGCAGGGCGACGTTCCGGACAACGCCAAACAGTTGTATGAAGGCCTGCAGTCGTTGCGTCCGGATCTTTCGAACGTGCACTATGGCGTGATCGGGCTGGGCGACAAGGGCACGCATGGCAATACCTTCTGCTTCGCCGCCAAGAAGTTCGATCGCATCCTGAGCGAACTCGGCGCC
>DATFUO010000079.1:0-19816 GCA_035260785.1 Burkholderiales bacterium | reverse complement strand
TGTGATCTCAAATGCGCCCTCCTCCACGTATTTCTTGAGCACTGGGACTAGCCCAATCCTGCTGCCGGACAGATTTCACCCTTTGACGATGGACTGATGCGTGAGATTGCTCGCAACGCTGATAAACTCTCGGTAATTCGTCAGCAAATAATCCATTGTGTTACTAAAACCCAATCCTCCGCAGGTCTCGCCAGTGATGCAGCAATACCTGCGCATCAAGGCCGAGCATCCGGACAAACTGCTGTTCTACCGCATGGGCGACTTTTACGAGCTGTTCTTCGAAGATGCGGTGCGTGCCGCAAAGCTCATGGACATTACGCTGACCCGGCGCGGGGCCTCTGCCGGCGAGCCGATCAAAATGGCCGGCGTCCCTTATCACTCCGTCGAACAGTATCTGGCCAAGCTGGTGAGGCTCGGCGAGTCGGTGGCCATCTGCGAGCAGATCGGAGACCCCGCGACATCGAAAGGCCCGGTCGAACGCCAGGTCACCCGCATCGTCACGCCGGGCACGCTCACGGATGCGGCGCTGCTCGACGATCGGCGCGAAAACCTGCTGCTGGCCATCAATCTGCACGGTAATGTGCTCGGCATGGCCTGGCTTTCGCTCGCGAGCGGCCGCTTCGTCGTTCTGGAAACCCGAAAGGAAAATCTCGCCTCCGAATTGCAGCGCCTGCAGCCCGCCGAAATCCTGGTGGCGGACGATTTCAATGATGCGGGTCTGGAGACTCCCGTCGCAGTCATCAAGCGGTTGATCGCGTGGCAATTCGACCGCGACGCGGCGAATCGTGTGCTGACCCGGCATTTCGAAACGCGCGACCTGTCCGGATTCGGCGCCGACGACCTCGGCCCCGCCCTCGGCGCGGCGGGCGCGTTGTTTGAATACGCGCGGGCAACCCAGGCTGCGTCGATCGCGCATGTACGCTCGCTAGCCGTGGAGCGCGAATCGGAATTCGTGCGCATGGACGCGGCCACGCGGCGCAATCTGGAAATCTCCGAAACCCTGCGTGGCGACCCGGAACCCACACTGTTGTCCTTGCTGGACACTTGCGCGACGACCATGGGTTCGCGCTGGCTGCGGCATGCATTGCATCATCCGCTGCGGGACCGCACCGTGGTGTCGGCCCGGCTGGATGCGGTAGCTGTCATGCGTGGTGAAAGCGCGCAAGGCCCCTGTCGCAAGATTCACGAGGCACTCAGGCCGGTAAGCGATGTCGAGCGGATCACGGCGCGCATTGCGCTGAAGAGCGCGCGCCCGCGCGACTTGTCCGCCTTGCGAGAAACACTGGCCGTCCTCCCTGCGCTCCAGTCCCGGTTCGCATCGCTGCCGAGTCCGCGGCTGGCGGCCTTATCGGTGGACCTGGCCCCGCTGCCGGAGTTGACCGATCTTCTGCTGCACGCAGTTCTGCCCGAACCCGCAGCCATGATCCGCGAGGGCGGCGTCATCAACGACGGCTTCGACGCCGAACTGGACGAATTGCGAGCGATCCAGAACAACTGCGGCGAATTCCTGATCGCACTGGAAGTACGGGAACGCAATCGGACCGGCATTGCCAATCTCAAGGTCGAATATAACCGCGTGCACGGCTTCTACATCGAGGTGACGAACGCCAATGCGCAAAAGGTTCCGGACGATTATCGCCGTCGTCAGACACTTAAAAATGCCGAACGCTACATCACACCGGAACTGAAGACCTTCGAGGACAAGGCTCTCTCCGCGCAGGATCGTGCGCTCGCACAGGAAAAGTTTTTATACGAGAAACTGCTCGACGATCTGGCGCCGAACCTGCCGACGCTGCAACGCCTGGCGGCGACGCTGGCCGAACTGGATGCGCTCGCCACGCTCGCCGAGCGCGCGGCGACACTGGGCTACTCGGCGCCCCGGTTTACCGATGAAGAGAAAATGGAAATCGAGGCCGGACGCCATCCGGTGGTGGAAAAGCAGATCGACGAATTCATTGCCAATGACACCCGGTTGGACAATGGCCGCCGGCTGCTGTTGATTACCGGGCCGAACATGGGCGGGAAATCCACCTACATGCGCCAGACCGCGCTGATCGTACTGCTTGCACACGCCGGTTCGTTCGTCCCGGCAAAGCACGCCGTCATCGGCCCGGTGGACCAGATCTTCACGCGCATCGGTGCATCCGACGACCTCGCCGGCGGACGTTCCACCTTTATGGTGGAAATGACCGAAGCAGCCAACATCCTGCACAACGCTACAAACACTTCATTGGTGCTGATGGACGAGGTCGGTCGCGGCACGTCGACATTCGACGGCATGGCGCTGGCGGTCGCCATCGCCCGTCATCTGGTTGAAACCAGCCGGAGCTACACATTGTTCGCGACCCACTATTTCGAATTGACGCGTCTCGCCGAGGAATACCCGCAGGTCGCCAACGTGCATCTGGACGCGGTCGAGCACAAGGACAAGATCGTATTTCTGCACGCCGTCGAGGAAGGCCCGGCTTCGCAAAGCTACGGAATCCAGGTCGCGCAACTGGCGGGTGTGCCGACAGCAGTCGTGCGGGGGGCGAAGAAACATCTGGCGAAGCTCGAGGAAGAAGCGGCGAGCCGCAGTCCGCAGGGCGATCTGTTCGCGGCGCACACAAAGAAACCGGAAGCGCCGGTCCATGCTGCCCTTGAAGCGTTGCAGGAGGCCGATCCCGATGCGCTTTCGCCGAAGGAAGCGCTCGCACTATTGTACCGCCTGAAGAGCATCGCCGAAGGGCCGGATTGAAATCTACTGATTCACCGGTCCCACCTGCGCGGCGTTCTGACTGTCGCGCTCGCGCGCGATTGCGTTGGCGAGTTGATAGACGGCCATTGCGTAGTTTTTGCTGCGGTTGTAACGGGTGATCACGTAGAAATTATTGAACGCGAGCCAGTATTCCGAGCCTTGCTCGAGCTCCAGCGCGAACAGGCCGGCCACAAGGTCCGGCGGCGCGGTATCCGTGGGTTCCACGCCTTTCGGGAGCATTTGCGCGAGCGTCAGGTGCGGTTTGAATCCCTTCTCGACGATGTCCTTGTACTCGGACCCGCTGATGCGGGCGGGCACGACGATCGGCTGCCCGGCCACCCAGCCGAAGTAGTGCAGGTAATTGGCCACGCTGCCGACGATGTCGGGAATGCTATCGGAAAGATTTATTTTTCCGTCGCTGTCGAAATCCACCGCGAAACGCCGGTGGCTGGTCGGCATGAACTGCGGCATGCCGATCGCGCCTGCAAAGGAGCCTTTGACGGTCAGGACATCGAGATTGTTCTCGCGCGCCAGCAGCAGGAATTGCTCGAGTTCGCCACGGAAATAGTCGGCGCGTTCCGGCATTTCGAAAGCCAGCGTATAGAGCGCGTCGATGACCTTGAACGAACCCATCCGCTTGCCGTAGATTGTTTCGACGCCGATGATGGCAACGATGATCTCCTCCGGCACGCCGTACGTGTCGCGCGCGCGCTTCAACTGCTCCGCATTGTCGTTCCAGAACGTAACGCCGCCGCTGGTGCGCGTGGGCGTCACGAATATGTTTTTGAATTCGTACCACGGTTTCGAAGTCGCCGGCGCATTGATCGCTTTGACTACGGCGTCATTGCTTTTGAGTTGCGAAAACACCTGGCGCAGCGGCGATTCGTCGAACTGATGCTGATGCACCATCTGCGAAATGAACTTCTCGACGTCGGGTTTGAGTTTGATCTTGGCCGGTGCGTCCGCCATGGTCGAGAAGGAACCGCCGATGAACAACAGCCACGCGGCGAGAAACGCGCGCGGCAGCGTCATGGCCCGGCAACCGCCCGGTTGATCGTTACCCGCACACCGGTCCGGCCCGGCCTGAATTTGTCGCTGAATCCTTCGAAATCGCCCGCCGACGCCGTCGCACCGCCTGACCTGGAAACGCGCGCACCGATCACAACCTCGGCGAACTTTGACAGTTTCATTTCCGGGACCATTGACATCGAATCGTCGAACGAGAATTGGTAGGGAAGATCGGACACTTTTATTTTAACGATCGCCAGCGGCATGCGCGGCCCGTTCGCGGCGCGCGCAAAGACGAACACCGCTTCGTCCGGACGCACCTTGCCCTTCAGGGAATCATCGATATTCACGGTGCCGGTCACGCGTTCTTTTCCGGCAGTAACGGCGGTCGCCGGCTTGCCGGCCATCCGCGCCCTCGATTCGTCCATCCCTTTCTGCAGCGCCTGCGCAAGTTCGTCGCCAACGCCGGGCTGTTTGATGACTGCTTCCCAATAGCCGATCGCGGCCTTGTAATCCTTGCGCTCGAACGCGGCACTGCCCGACAGGGTGAGCACTTTGGCACTGCGCGGATCGAGCTTGAGCGCGCGATCGAGCAATCGGGTCGGCTCCCCCGCCAGCGAGCGTCCGGCGGCCAGCGCCAGCGTTTCGGCATAGTCCGCCAGCAGGTCGGCGTCCCGGGGCCTGAGTTCCACCGCTTTCTTGTACGCGTCGTTGGCTTCGCCGAAGCGCTCCATTGCGCGGTATGCCCGACCCAGCATCTTCCAGCCCTCTGCGTCGCCCGGCTCTCGTTGCATGCGCGCCGCCAGCTTGGCCGTCATTTCCTGAAAATGATCCGGGGTGATCGACGACAGATCGTCCGCAGCGTGGCGCTGCGCGTCCAGGCCTTGCAGATTGCCCAGATACAGGTACAACAGGATCGCCGTCAGCGGAATGAGGACGCCCAGGACAATCGGAACCGACTTGCCCGGGTGTGCAGGCTGTGGCGCAATGTCCGGCGCAGCCGATTCTTCGAGGACACGCTTTTCCAGCTCATCTTTTGCCTGTTCGTAACGGTCCGCACCCAGCGTTCCGGCTGCAAGGTCTTTGTCGAGCTCCGCGAACTGGTCGCGGTGGATGTCGAGGTTGGACAGTTCCCGTCCGGCAGCGGCCGGGCGCGACCGCTTGAGCAGCGGCCACAGCACAATGATCGTCGCAAGAATGAGCAGAATTAACGCAGTGCCGGCGAATCCGATCATTGCGGCTCGTTTCCGGAACCGCCGCGCAGCAGTGCTTCGGCGCGCGCATGATCCGCGGGTGTCAGGGCCACTTCAGGCAATCGACGGCGTCGGCTGCGAAGATAGCCCGCCAGCCCCAGCAATCCGATGAGCAGCAATGCGAACGGTCCTGCCCAGAGCAACAACGTGCTCAACTTGAACGGCGGGTCGTAGAGTACGAAATCGCCATAGCGCGCGACCATATAGTCGCGGATCTCGGCGTCGCTCTTGCCCGCCTGCATCTGGCTGCGCACCTGGTTCTTGAGATCGATCGCCAGATCGGCGTGCGAATCCGCCAGCGACTGATTCTGGCAGACCAGGCAGCGCAGGTCGGACGTCAGTCTGACAACGCGCTGTTCCAGCACGGGATCGTCGGACGCGGAAGGCGCTTCCCGGGCCGCGGACTGTACGCAAAGCATGAGCAGCAGGATTGCGAATGTGGCCTTCATCCCTGCAGTCGTTTCACCAGTGGCAGGATCTTCTCCTGGAGTATCTGTACCGTGACAGGGCCGATGCGCTTGTAGCGAATGATCCCATTGCGATCGATCACATACGTTTCCGGTACGCCATAGACCCCGTAGTCGATGCCGACTCGCCCGTCGCCATCCTGCATGGACAACGTATAAGGGTTGCCGTGCTTGTTCAGCCACAGCAGCGCGTCTTCGCGCTTGTCCTTGTAGTTGAGTCCATAGATCGGCAGCACGTTGCGCTTCGAGAAGTCGACCAGGATCGGATGCTCTTCCAGGCAGGCGACACACCAGGAGGCCCAGACGTTGAGGATCCAGACCTTGCCCTTGAGCTCGTCGGTTCCGAGCATCTGACCCGGGTCATGCAACTGCGGCAGACGGAATGCGGGCGCGGCCTTGTCGATCAGCGGCGACGGGACTTCGCGCGGATTCAGGCCCAATCCGACGGTGAGAAACACAGCCAGCACCAGGAAGAGGCCGAGCGGGAGAAAGCGTTTCATGAAACCGTGACGATCGTGACAGCGTGACGAACGCGCCCCCTTACGGGGATACCGGGCTTTCGCCCATAGCGGTCGTAACGGCCATAAAACGACTTTTTCAGTTTGTAGAAAAGTTGTTTGGAAACGTAAGTCACGATGGTAGTTACGGCATCACGTTGGCTTCGCAAACATGAGCCTGCACTGAAACTCAACATGTTCGTTTTCACGCCGTCACGATCGTCGCGGCCACTTCACGCTCCGCTTTGCGCGCGAGCCGGTAACGCTTGTCGGAAATGGCCAGGAGGCCGCCAAGCGCCATCACGAATGCGCCGCCCCAGATCCAGTCCACGAATGGCTTGTGATAGACGCGCACGACCCAGGCGCCCCCGTCGACCGGCTCGCCCAGCGATACATACAAGTCGCGGGTCAATCCGGTATCGATCGCCGCCTCGGTCATCGGCATCTGCTGGACCTGGTATAAGCGCTTCTCCGGATACAGCGTGCGCAAGTTCTTGCCGCCCTTGCTGACCGATATCGCGCCGCGCGTCGCCTCGTAATTCGGTCCCGGCACCTGGCTCAACCCGTCGAGCCGGAACGTATAGCCGCCGACCTCGACCGTGTCGCCGGGCTGCATGCGTACATCCTTTTCCGTTTCGTAACCCTTCACCAAGGTGACGCCCGTGATGAAAACGGCAACGCCGAGATGAGCCAGCAGCATTCCGTAATAACCGCGCGGAATGGCGGTCAACTGGGACGCGAAGCCGCGTCCGCTGCTCGCACGCAACAGCGCCACGCGTTGCTTCAGGTTCACGAAACCGGAAAACGCGACCCACAAGGCCAGCAGCAGACCGAAGGCGATCATCGGTGTCCATTTACCAAGCGTGAACGGCAGCAGCAGCGCCGTGACCAGCGCGATGACGAACGCCCATTTGAGCCGCGTCGCCATCTCCGGCAGATGCGCCTGCTTCCATTTCGCGATCGGGCCCAAACCCATCAGGAAAAGCGCCGGCGTCATCAGCGGCACGAACACGGCTTCGAAATAAGGCGGGCCGACGGAAATCTTGCCGAGCCCGAGCGCATCGAGGAACAATGGATACAAGGTGCCCAACATGACCGACGCCGCCGCAACCAGCAACAACACATTGTTGGCCAGCAAGGCCGATTCGCGCGATATCAGTTCGAAGCTCCCGCCCAGGCCCACACGCGGCGCGCGCCAGGCAAACAGGGCCAACGAACCGCCGATGACGATGACCAGGAAGAAGAGGATGAAAATGCCGCGCGCCGGATCGGTCGCGAAGGCATGCACGGACGTCAGCACGCCGGAGCGAACCAGGAAGGTTCCCATCAGCGAAAACGAAAAGGCGATGATCGCCAGCAGCACGGTCCAGACCCGGAAGCCCCCGCGTTTTTCGGTAACGGCCAGCGAATGCATCAGGGCCGTGCCCACCAGCCAGGGCATGAACGACGCGTTCTCGACCGGATCCCAGAACCACCAGCCGCCCCAGCCGAGTTCGTAGTACGCCCAGCCGCTGCCGAGCGCGATGCCGACAGTCAGGAACACCCATGCCATAGTCGTCCACGGACGCGACCAGCGCGCCCAGGTGGCGTCGAGCTTCCCGCCCAGCAACGCGGCGATGGCAAAGGCGAAGGCCACCGAGAATCCGACATAGCCCATGTACAGCATCGGCGGATGAATCACCATGCCGGGATCCTGCAGCAGCGGATTCAGGTCGTTGCCATCGGGTGCGGCAGGCAGCAGCCGCTGGAACGGATTGGACGTAAACAACATGAACAGCAGGAAGCCGATGGAGATCAGCGCCATCACGCCGAGAATGCGCGCCACCATCTCCAGCGGCAGATGACGGCTGAACACACTCACCGCGAGCATCCACACCGTGAGCATCAGCACCCAGAGCAGCAGCGAACCTTCATGGCTGCCCCAGGTTGCGGCAAAACGGTAGAACCACGGCAGGCTGGAATTCGAATTCGTAGCGACGTTCAGCACCGAGAAATCGTTGGCCACGAAAGAATACGCCAGACAGGCGAAGGCGATAACCACGAACACGAACTGCCCCTGCGCAGCCGGCCGCGCGACGCTCATCCAGATGTCGTTACCGCGCGCGGCACCGGCCAGCGGCAGGATGGCCTGCGTAAGTGCAATACACAGCGCGACGATCAGCGCGAAATGGCCCAGTTCGGGAATCATGGCTTCTCCATTTTCATTTTTTCTCCACCAGGGTCCTCTGCGATTCCTTCATCGCCTTGTTCGCGCGCTCGACGGCATCGGCCGCTTCCGGCGGCATGTAGTTCTCGTCATGCTTGGCCAGCACCTCGGAGGCGGTGAATACGCCATCGGCGCCGAGCTTGCCCTGCGCGACCACACCCTTGCCTTCCTTGAACAGGTCGGGAAGGATGCCCGTAAACGAAACCGGCACGCTCTTGGCCGTATCGGTCACGACAAAACGCACGCTCAGCCCGTCGGGCTGGCGTTTGACGCTGCCTTTTTCGACCAGGCCGCCGATGCGGAAATTACGGCCTTGCGGCGCCTCATGCGCAACCACCTGGGTCGGCGTGAAGAAAAAGACCAGATTGCTGCGAAAGGCGCTCAGCACCAGAGTCACGGCAACGCCCAGGATCGCCAGGCCGGCGACGATCAGCGCGATGCGTTTATGCCGCGGTTTCATCGAATCTCAATCGGATTGCGCATGTGAACTACGACCCACCAGGGCGCGCAGAGTTCTGCCGCGACGTACCAGCGCCACCACCTCGGCGCCGATCACCACCGCAGTGACGACGTATGCACCCCATACGTAAAGGGCATAACCACCCATTGCGAAAAATTCGGAAACACTACCCCACTGCATTTCTCACCTCGTAATTAAACAAGACTTTCGTGGTTCAAGATTTTTTTAACTCCCTTGTCCAGGCGGCGTCTCGCTCGCGCTCGAGGATCTCGCAACGCACCCGCATCAGCGCTGCAGCGATCGAATACGCCCAGAACGCGAACACCATCACCAGCATGCCGGTCAGCATGATGCTCGCCATGCTCGGCGCCCGCGTGATGCTGACCGATGAACCCTGATGCAGGGTATTCCACCATTTGACCGAAAAGTAAATGATCGGCACGTTGATGGCCCCCACCAGCGCCAGCACGGCGGACGCCTTGTCGGCGCGGCGCGGATCGTCGATCGCAGCGACCAGCGACAGGTAGCCCATGTACAGGAAAAGAAGGATCAGTTCGGACGTCAGGCGCGCATCCCATACCCACCATGCGCCCCAGGTCGGCCGGCCCCAGAACGCGCCCGTCCATAGTGCGATGAAGGTCATCAGGGCGCCGGTCGGCGCGAGCGCATGCGCCATCATCGACGAAAGGCGGGTATTGAACGCCAGGCCGATGCCGGCCCAGAACGCCATCACCAGATAGGTGAACATCGACATCCAGGCCGCCGGCACGTGGATGAAGATGATCCGGTACGCGTCGCCCTGCTGAAAGTCCGTGGGTGCGGCGAAGAGCGCTATATAGAGGCCAATCAGGCCAAGGACGACGGCGACGCCCATGAACCACGGCACCATTCTTCCGGCCAGCGGATAGAAGGTCTGCGGCGACGAGTACTTCCAGATGTTCAAGTTCGTAAACCCCAAGTTCAAAGCATCCAACCACTCATTCGAGCGCAATCCGCAGGGCGACCGAGATTGCCCACGGCGCGAGCACCAGCGCGGTCAGCGACATCGCGCCCAGCAAAGACAAATGTCCCGCGACTCCCATTCCCGTAGCCGATGCCGTTACGGCACCCGCGCCAAACACCAGCACCGGCACATAAAGCGGCAACACCAGCAGCGAGGTCAGCGCCCCGCCGCCGCGCACGCCCAGCGTCAGTGCCGCGCCCACGGCACCGATCAACGACAGCGCCGGGGTTCCGATCAGAAGCGACACCAGCAACGTCGCCAGGGCGTCGCCCGGCAAATCGAACTGCAATCCCAGTACCGGCGCGACGAGGACCAGCGGCAGCCCGGTCGTCAGCCAATGCGCCAGGACTTTCGACAATACCAGCAGCGTCAGCGGCTGCGGCGTCAGCACCAGTTGCTCCAGCGTGCCATCGGCGTAGTCGGCGCCGAACATTCGCGCCAGCGACAACATCGCCGCCAGCAGCGCGGCCACCCAGACCACCCCCGGCGCAATTTCGCGCAGCGTACCGGGTTCCGGGCCGACGCCGAGCGGGAACAGGCTCACGACGATCACGAAAAAGAAAAATGTCGTGAGCACATCGCTGCGCCGGCGTGCCGCGATCAGCAGATCGCGTGCCACGACGGCGCGGCAGGCGGCGCCCGCCGTTGCCGCCAACTACCGCACTCCCAATTCGAGCGACCGCACGTTTACGCCCGCGAGCCCGACTTCCTGATGGGTCGTGAAGATCACCATGCCGCCTCCACGCAGGTGGCCAGCGACAACGGCCCCGATCCGCTCGACCGAAGCGGCGTCGAGCGCGGCAAACGGCTCGTCGAGCACCCACAGCGGCTTGTCCGCGCAAAACGCCAGCCGTGAAAGCGCCACCCGGCGCTTCTGCCCCTGCGACAACAGTCTTGCGGGAAGGTCCGCGACGACGCCGAGCCCCTGTTCATCCAGGCCTTTGCGCAACGCTGCATTGCCGATATCCATGCCCGCAAGGGCCAGCGCACAGCGCAGGTTCTCGATCGGGGTGAGATCGTCCTTGAGGCCATTGGCGTGGCCGATGAAAACCAGGCCGCGCCGGTAATCCTCGCCCAGGGCCGCAATCCGCCCGTCGTTCCAGAAAATCCCGCCTGCCTCCACGGGGGACAGGCCGGCCACCATTCTCAGCAGGCTGGTCTTGCCGCTGCCGTTCTCTCCGCCCACGCGCAACGCCTGCTTCGCTTCCAGTCGAAAGGACAGATCATGGAATAAACGACGGCTGCCACGGGTGCATTCGATCTGGCGGGCCTGAAGCATTGGGTTCCGGGATGACGCGGGCGCGCCATTATAACCGAGCCCCTGCAGCAGACTCGGCGAGTCGCACATCAGTTCCCGGTCGCCGCGCAGGCGCGGCGCATGCTCTCGCCCCCCGGGGCCTGCGGATTGACCCATTCGAAACGCAATTCGGTGTCCGGTGTGCGGTAAACCTCGGTGACCTCGCCGCTGGCCATGGCGCCGCGGTACAGCGTCGTTTCGACATTGGCGCGTCCGCCGGCCTTGCAGTCGTAACGCGTCAATCGGGTCGCCGACAGGTAGGGTTTGATCGGACGGCGCGTAAGCTGGACTTCAGGAAAATTCCACAGCAGCAGAACTTCGACGATATCGCCCTCGCGCTTCAGGCTGTCCCGGTCGAAATAGAACACCGATTCGTCATCGCCGCTGATTTCCACCCACTCGCGCGCGGCGGCAGCCACCGGCAGAAGCAATAGCAGGAACAGAACGATTCGCATGGCTTTGGAAGCGTGTAAAGGCGTCGCGGCGAAGACTACCTAGGCACAGCGCCGGATTCAAGCGGCAGGGCGTTCGCCCCGGCCAGTCAATCAACGCCCAGCGTACAAAAAACCCAGAACAAGGATTGCGCATCCAAGAATCGCGTAGAACACCCGAGCGCCACCACGCCCCAAGACAGCGACGAAGATTTTTGCCCTCGGATGCTCAAAGAACCAGTTCCAGTCGAAAATGGCCGCCACGATCACAAAGAGCCCGATCAAATAAACAAGCGAAGGCCACGGATTTAACGTCACGCCGAAATTGAAGAATCTGAAATGGTCACCGCCGTCAGCGTAAACCGCCGCTCTCGAGCAATACCGTCATGGGTGTTGTGACGGAGAGCTCCTTGTAAGCCGGGGAACTTTCGATGGCCTGCAGAAAAATCCCGATCGATTTCCGGTCGGAAGAAACGGTGGTGAACGGCATCAGGTCCGCGTGCCCGCTGGGCTCAAACATCAACGTGATGCCGGCGAACCGATCCGTGTCCACGCCGGTTATGTCGTGCTCCGTCACGCGCCTGAGCAGGCTCAATTTGAATGCGGTCGCGCAACCTTCTGACCAGCCGCCATATCGGTACACGAGGGCGTCGCCGGATAAAGTACCGCCGGCTTTACCGTCGGCCGCAAAACGATACCAGTCGATCATCAGCCTGACCATCGCGTCGGCGCTGAGTTGCGTGGCTTCGACTCCTTGCTGGCGCATGAAACTCTCCAGTTCAGCCAGCAACCCATGCGAAGTCGCGATCTGATTTTCTCCGGCAGCAATGAAATCGGCGGACCCCTTGGGGTCTTCGGCAAAGGCATACAGCGAAACGACGAGCAGGCACAGAGCGATCAATGGCTTCATCAATTCTCCGGCCTTTTGCTCATGGGCAATTCCAAAAGGAAAATCATGCCGCCTCAGCGTTTCGCGTTCTGTTCGACGGCGGTGGCCATCGCCTGCGCAACCACATCATCCGACTCGCGCAATCCCCGGACAACACCCGCCTGATCCACGGCCGGCCGGTTCTGGCTGGTCTTCCATTTGCCGATCAGTCGCGTAACCGGTATCTCGATCCCGACAATTGCGCGCAACTGCACGGCGATGAAATCTTCCGGCGCATCGGTCACCGCCCAGGGTTGCGCACGGGAGGCCTCGAAGCGCTCCGTGAGTCCGCCAACGAATTTTCGCAACCAACCGGTGTCCTCGATGACCCGCATCGCGCCGCAGGCGTGCACCACGATGTAGTTGTAAGTCGGAACGACTTTCCCGGTTTCCTGCTTGGTCTGGTACCACGACGGCGTGATGTAACTCTGCGGGCCCTGGAATATCACCAGTGGTTCGACTTCCCTGGAAAACTCGCGCCACACCGGATTCGCCCGCGCGACATGGCCCCGCAAGGTTCCAAACGGGGCGGGATCCGGATCGATTTCGAACGGAATGTGGTTCGCGTTCAAACCATCGGCGCCAAAGGTGACCAGCGCGCCAAGCGGATGGCGCAGGATAAGCTGGTGCAAGATCTCTGTGCGAGTTTCTTCGAAATGCGAAGGCAGATACATTCAGATCGTTCCTGTGGAGGCGGACTGATACCGGGAAAGTGTAACCCAGGTCTACGGACTATTTTGTTCCCGATCGCCCCGATCGTTCACAACCACCCTCTGCGTCAATGGAAAACGCCGCTCCCGGCGGCGTTTTTTGGTAATGGTCGCAGTCAAGCTGCGAACGCGTATTCACCCAAAATTCCTTGTAACAGGGCGAAATACAAGCAGAATTTGCATTTCCCAAGGTCGTATTTTCGCCCTATTCGATTAAAACCCCTATTTCAGAGCCAAGCTCCTTGAATGACTCTTTAAGTCGCGCTGTCATGTGGTTTCCTTCCCATCGCGAGCAACGCAAGTCAGGCCTGGTAGATTACATAATAGAAACCCTTTTATCTTGATCCATGGCCCAAAAGCCCCGGCAAAGACTGTACGGCCACGCAGGCGCATGCGCGCATCGGCTGACTTCCAGCCTTGCCACGCCCCGGGCCCGCACCACCGTCTACCTCGATCGAGACCACCTTACTTTGAGTCATGTCCGCTCCTGACTCGAAGAACACTTGCGAATCTCGGAAAGTCTTGCCAACGCTCTTAACCATCGCGTTTATGCAATATGCCAAGCCTGACCCAATTTCCCATGAATCTTTTCGACCATTTTTTGGACTGCAACTATTTTCCGATCGGCACCCCGACGATAAGCTTGAGGATCACGCGATCCGATGCCGAAGATAATCCTCGCCCCAGCCCGACGTTCAGATCCCAGCCGCGCATCGATGCATCGATCACACCATAGAGCGTCTGGCTTTGCTGGTTTAAGTGGCTCACGCGCCGAATTTCGCCCAATTCATTGTAAGTCTCGATTCCAATTCGGTAGTCATGGTCGGTTTTGTAAGATATTTTGGAATCCAGTTCGAATGCGGCGGGACTGGAAACCGGCCCGGACACTTTCCAATCAATATTGGGATTGATTGCAAATGTCCACCGTTCAGTCCGATAGCCAAGAATACCTTTGAGTTCGCCATTCCACGGATTCTCATCGATGCGATGCGCGACCCGGCCGATCTCGAGGTTGGCCCCCAGAAAGTAATTCTGGCCGGGGTCCTTTGGGGCAATGTACTTCAGGCGTAGCTTGTGTCCATCTATTGCACTATGGCCACCCGGTTGCCCGGAAGCCAGGACATAGGCCCCTAATTCCAGGTTGGGCGTCATCCCATAAGAAAATTCCGGCGTCACTCGCAAGACATGTGCCGGGGTTTGCGCGCCGGGATAATCCGGCGCGTTGCTGCCCGAGAAAACATAGTTGTGGTGAACGTCCAGTCCAAATTCCCCTGGCGCATTCATCTCGTCCATGTAAACCTGGATTTCTTCAGGTGCAGCCCATGCCAGGCCGCTCGCCGCACCGAGCGATATCGCCGCGGGAAGGATAATCAATATTGAGCAATTCATGCCGGATCCGTGTCCCAAAGCGCCTGCGCGCCGAAGCGCGCCAGCACTGGCCCGCATGTGGGGCCTGCGAGTGCCGCGACCTTGGTGAGCGCATCGGCGATGACGCAACTCGGTGCCGAAACCATCACCGCTTCGTTAGCGTCCCAGGCCCGTTGCACGCGCGGATCGAAGATGCAGCCCAGCGGCTGAGCGAGACGCTCGGCGTGCGGGGCATGAGGGGCGGACGTGGCAAGCGCGCCACAGCGCAGTTCGGCAACCTGCGCCAGTCCGTTGCGGCGGCGCAGAAGGATCGGCTGCGCGACGGGCCCGAAGCGGCGCAAATCGCCACCCGCGTTCACCACGCCCTGGGTGCAGCCCCTTCGCTTCAGTTCATGGATCGCCCGGTCAACCGCGAAACCTTTCGCGATACCGCCAAGGTCCAGCAACATCGGGCGCGCCAGGAAAACTCTGCATCCGGGCATCAGGACGATATGCCGCCAGTTGCCGACCTGTGGCAACGCGTCCGCCGCACCGGGCAGCAGCCCTGCGCGCACCAGCAGCGGTGCAACGGTGATGTCGAACAAGCCGTCGCTCGCCTGCGCGATGCGTAATGCGCGCTGCAATACGGCCCAGGTCCAGGGATGCACCGTCTGCGGCGTACGCGTCCCTTCGCGGTTCAGCCGCGACAGTTCGCTCTGCGGATCGTGGAAACTCATCAGACGCTCGATGCGCTCGATCGTGGCAAACGCGGCGTCGACGGCCCGCCCCACGGCGCCGGCGTCGGGCCCGGAGGCGCCAACATGAACCAGCGTCCCCATCGCCGGACGCATGCGCGCAGATTCAGCGCAGAACGGACTGGTGGAGGAAGAGCAGTCGCCTGATTCCATCGGTCAAATGGCGAACGGAGAGGGTGGCGCCACTGATGTTACCGATATCGGTGCCGACCTGAAGCGGGCTCCCGACCGTCTTGCCGGGGAACTGGTCGCGCCACTTCAGCTCGCGCACCTGATAGCCGTAGGCTTCCTGGTACTCGATGATCTGGACCTGCTGCACACTGCCGTCAGCGTTGATGCCCAGCGCGTAAGTGATCAACTCGTGCTTGCCGATTACCTGGTCGACGAAGAACCAGCCAATCATTTTGCCCTTGGCCAGCGCCTGCCACGCCTGCTGCTGGGCCATGCGCCCGGGCACGCCCGAGGATTTGTCGACTTCCTGCATCTGTTCAGGCGTGAGTTGCACGGTCTTGACGACGAACTCGTCGGCGAACGGGAAGATCAGCGCCCTGGCCTGTTCCACGCTCATATACTTCGCAGCGATGCACTGCGGCGCAGCCGCGTAAATCGCGGCTGGCACCAGCCAGCGGATATCCAGAGTCACGTGCGATTCTCCACCGGTACCCGCGGCGTTTCGCTGAGCCGGGTCTGGTTCCGGCCGGAAACGATGTGCCAAACCAGCAGTACCGGCGCGCCCAGACCCAGGAGCCAGTGCACTGCGCTGATCACCGGCCGCGTGTTCTCGTCGCCGGCGTAATAGAGCAGATAACCCGTCATTGTCAGCAGCAGCATTAACGCGACGAGTGCGATGCCCAGCGCGATGTTGCGTCGCGCGGTCCACGCGCGCAGGACGTGTACCGGCAACAGCGAACCATAGATAACCAGACCAGCCATCGCCGCCGCGCCGTGCAGTCGCAGCATCCAGGGCTCGAGCGGATGAATTCGCGGGCCGTATTCCCCAGGGGCCGCAAGAAAATAATGCAGCACCAGCCAGACGATCCCGCTTACCGCGAGCGTGGCGGTCGCGCCATATACGGCACCCTGGTGCCAGGGGCTTAGGCGGATGGAATCGGTGAGCCTGGCAGCAGGAGCGGTTGACATTTCGCATCAGGGCCGCTGAGCGAACAGGTGCGGGCCGGGCTTCTTGACCACGGCATCCACGCGCCGGTCGATGGCATCCAGATCCGGCGCATCCTGCCAGATCCATTGCAGGACGGGCTCGATCTCGGCCGGCGTTACCATCGGTTTCCAGGCCAGGGATTCCGTCGACGCGTGACATGACCGGAAACAACTGGAGTCACGCGTTTCCCAGCGCCAACCGCCCGCATAAACGGCCGCGTACAACGCCTTGGCCTGCGTTTCGGTCACGCCCTCGGCAATACTTGCATCGAAGAGCGTCCGGTGGACGCGCCGCCACGGTTCGGTCCTCGCGCGGCAAAAATAATTGTGTATGACGGCCGCCTTCCGATACTCGGCAATGTAAGGCAGCCCGCGCAGGGACACCAGATCCCGCGGAACCGATTCGTCGTCAACGATACCGCCCTTGCGCGCCAGCCACTGCTTTCCGCCGGCGTCCACGTAAGCGAAATCCTCCAGCAGCCGGAACTTGTGAACGAATTCAATTTCGTCCGTCAATTCGACGACGACCCGGCCGGAAAAGCCGGCCGCATGCGCCGGATCGGCAACAATGCAAAAGCAGGCAATCCAAGCGGCGACGGCTCGTACGCCCCCTGCACGGAGCAGCCCGACGACGGTGACTGGCAGGTGAATGGCACGGAGTCCGCCCATGGGCAGAACGTTACCACGATCGCCGTGGCGCGCAAGACTGGACGGCGAATTCCGACCTGCTACGAACTCGCCTCCGATGGCTCGGTGCGCAATCTAAAACACAGTGCGTTTTGGTCGAACCAGTGAGTTCATTCAACCACCCTCTCCGCCAATAAAAAACGCCACATTAAGTAGCGTTTTTTATTGACGGTGGCGGCAGTCTTAAGCGAACCCGTCTCCAGCCCAAAATCCCTGCTAACAGGGAATTTCACTCGTTTTTGCTGTTCAAGTCGCGCCCCATCGCGCCGAAACCCTTATCCAGTGCGACTCTCAGGCTATCCGCCCCGTCTTCAGGCAGGATGCGGAACGGGGAATTAATTCTGCCGTATCAGGGAATTTATCGGGAACAACAGGGAATTATTTCTGCACCCCGTCTACGGTCAAATTTACCAAACCTGTTGATCCGTACGGCAGCATTGCCGAGCCCAAATTTAGACACCAGTGGCCGCTTGATTACCAATTTTCCAGCCACAGGAAAATTTAAGGAACTGTCCATTATTGCGATGACAATGCTCAACATGCTCCCCATTCGGGAGCATCTTCGACGAAGAGAATTATGATCACACTGCTTATCGTGGTCGTCCGTCCTCCATATCTTGCGGCGCGCGATTGGTCAATATCCAATAAAGGCCAATCTTTGCGACCGTCTCGACAAAGGAGGCGAAATCGACGGGTTTGACGATGTAGCTATTGACCCCCAGTCGGTAGCTTTCGACAACATCGCTCTCTTCATTCGATGATGTCATGACGACTATCGGGATGCCTTTCAAACCCTCTTCGCCTTTAACCCTTCGCAGCACCTCGATGCCATCTACCTTGGGCATCTTGATGTCCAACAGCACCAGTTTTGGCGCCCTGTTGGATGCGCGATCAGCGTATTTGCCAGTGCATAAAAGATAATCCATTGCCTCCTCGCCGTCCTTGACCCAATGAACTTTGTTTAGGAAATTAATCTTGCGTAGTGCGCGCATGGTCATTTCCGCGTCCCGGGGATTGTCTTCCGCCAGAAGAATCTCCACTTGATTATAGTCAACCATGGTCAGTGCTCACCGGTAACGTGAAATAGAAAGTTGCCCCTTCCCCAAGTCTGCCGTCGGCGCGCACGCTACCTCCATGACGGGTGACTACGCGATGTACGATCGCCAGGCCCACCCCCGTGCCGTCGAATTCTTCCGTATTATGCAGGCGCTGGAAGACACCGAACAGCTTTCCCGCGTATTTCATGTCGAAACCCACCCCGTTGTCCTGGACGCGATATACAGCTTCACCGTTGTTAACTTCGCCAGTCACGAGAATCTCCGCGTGCGTGCGGGAGCCGCTGTATTTGAGCGCGTTGCTGAGCAGGTTGACCCACACCTGGCGAAGAAGCGCGCCGTCTCCCTTCGCCGGGGGCAGCGGCCACACATTGAGCCGCACCCGATCTGTGTTTTGGTCACGCAACATTTCCTGCGCGACGGTCTTGGCGAGAGCAGTCATGTCGATGCTTGCTGTTTCGTCAATTACTTGTCGGCTGAGTTTCGAGAAAGCAAGAAGATCGTCGATCAGTCGTCCCATCTTGACGGCCTCGTCGCGGACTATTCCGAGCAGCCGCTTTCCTTCATCATCGAAGCGATCGCCGTAGTCTTCTTCCACCATCCGGGAATAGCCATCGATCGCGCGCAGCGGGGCGCGCAGATCGTGCGATATCGAATATGAAAAACCCTCGAGCTCCTTGTTGGTCGCTTCGAGCTCCGTGGTTCGACTGCGCACGCGTTCTTCGAGGTCGGCGTTGAGCCTGCGGATCTCTTCCTCGGCGCGTTTGCGGTCGTCGATATCGGTGATTGTTCCAATCCATTCGCGGATCCGATTCCCCTCACCGAGCACGGGCGCAGCACGCAGACTTACAAAACGGTAGGTCGAGGACGGCGCGTGCCACAAGCGCGCCTCACTCTCGAAAGGGCTGCCGGTGGTTACCGCTTCGCTCCACTTCCTTTCGATCGCCTCGCGATCATCAGCGAAAAACATGCGGCGCCAGCCGGTTCCGCGATAGTCACTCTCGCCCTGCCCGGTATATTCCGCCCATGACGGCTGCGCCGTCGTGAACGCCCTCTCGTCATTCGCAGTCCAGACCAGCGACGTCATTGCCTCAACCAGGGTCCGATTGCGCCTTTCACTTTCGCTCAACGCGCGCTCTGCCTCGGAACGTTCGGCGATCTGGCGCTCCAGGGCCTGGTTGGACGTTTCCAGCGCCTGCGTCTGATGTCCGATCTCCGCCATCATATCGTTGAAAGCGTCCACCAGGTATCCGATTTCATCTTCGGTTGTTTTTTGGGCACGCATCGTGAAGTCGCGGTTTTCGACCACGCGGCGAGCCACACCGGTCACGTCAAGAATCGGCCGGGTGACGCTTGCCTGCAGCCAGGACGACAACAGCAGCGACACCGCCAACGCCAGGGCGCTTACACCTAGCACGATGGCGAGATAACTCCACAGCCGCTCGTAGAATTCGTAATGGGCCCGCAGGTACACGGTGCCCAGGATTTCGCCGTCTTCAATTACGCGTCGATACAACTCAAGCGTCTCGCCTCGAACGCGAACTCCATCGATATCGGGCAGTGGAGGAAGGGCGTCGCGCTGTGCGTCTTCCTTGACATAACTGGCGAACAGGCCGCCCTTGGCATTGTAGATGGCGGCGCTCTCGATATTCGGCCTTGCCTTTAACAGCCTGAGGTTGTCGCTCGCGAACTTTCTATCGTCGAACTGCAATCCCGCCGCACTGGCACGGCCGATGATCTCCGCCTGTGTGGTCAGATCGTTTACTTGCGTGGAATAGTAACCGCGCATGTCGTAGATCAGCATCGCAATGCCCGCG
>DATFUO010000078.1:0-6718 GCA_035260785.1 Burkholderiales bacterium | reverse complement strand
GAGACCAGCATGCCCGCACACGGCGCACAGGACATGCGCGCCGGCGCGGTTTTCAGATGCCGCTACTACCATTTGTGACATCCCAGCCGGCCTCAGGTTCCCCAGCCCCCCGGCCCCCCTCTCCCCCGGCCCTCTCCCGCCAGGGGAGAGGGCCGGGGGAGAGGGGGGTGGCCTCTACGAAGCCTGAACTTGCGCCCCCGCGTCCACGGAACACAGTGCAGTCATGTTGACGAGGCGGCGCACCGTCGCGCTGGGCGTCAGGATGTGAACCGGCATCGCCGCTCCGAGCAGGATCGGGCCGACCGTGATGCCTTCTCCCCCCATCATCTTGAGCAGGTTGAAGGAAATATTGGCGGCGTCGAGGTTGGGCATGATCAGAAGGTTGGCTTCACCCTTGAGCCGGCCGTCGGGATGAACATGGGTACGGATCGCTTCCGAAAGCGCCGCGTCGCCGTGCATCTCGCCGTCGATTTCCAGATCCGGGGCAATGCGTTCGATCGCATCCAGCGCCCGGTTCATCTTCAGCGCCGACGGCGAATCGTCGGTGCCGAAATTCGAATGCGACAGCAGGGCCACCTTCGGAGCCACGCCGAACCGGCGCACCTCCTCGGCCGCCATGACGGTGATTTCGGTCAGTTGTTCCACCGAGGGATCTTCGTTGACATAGGTATCGCTGATGAACACGGTGCGCTTGGGCAGCATCAATACGTTCATCGCCGCGAAGACGCTCGATCCGGGCTTGAGGCCGATGACGTTGGCAACATGCCGCAGGTGATCCTTGTGTCTGCCGAAGGTGCCGCATAACAGAGCGTCGCCGTCCCCCCGGCGCAACAGCATGGCGCCGATCAAGGTATTGGATTGGCGCACATGGACCTTGGCGTCGTCCGGAGCGACCCCGCGGCGGCGCATCAGTTTGTAATATTCGTTCCACACTTCCTTGTAGCGCGCATCCGATTCCGGATTCACCAGTTCGCAATCCTTGCCGGGTACGAGCCGCAGGCCGAAGCGCTTGATTCGCGTTTCCACCACCTCGGGGCGGCCGATCAGGATGGGCCGGGCGAGTTTCTCATCCACCACCACCTGCGCCGCGCGCAACACCCGCTCGTCCTCGCCTTCCGCATAGATCACCCGCTTGGGCGCTTTTTTCGCCGAGGCGAATACCGGCTTCATGATGAAGCCCGAGTGGTAGACGAAGTTGGTGAGCTGCTCGCGATAAGCCTCCAGGTCGGCAATGGGGCGTGTGGCGACGCCGCTCTTCATCGCCGCTTTTGCCACCGCCGGCGCGATGCGGGTGATGAGCCGCGGGTCGAAGGGCTTGGGGATGATGTAGTCCGGTCCGAAGGACAGGTCCTCGCCCTCGTAGGCCAAGGCCACCACGTCCGACTGTTCGGCCTGGGCCAGCTCGGCGATGGCATGCACGCAGGCGAGTTTCATTTCCTCGTTGATCCTGGTGGCACCTACGTCGAGCGCGCCGCGGAAAATGAACGGGAAGCACAGCACGTTGTTGACCTGGTTCGGATAGTCCGAGCGCCCGGTGGCGATAATCGCGTCGGGCCGCACCGCCTTGACTTCCTCCGGCAGGATTTCTGGCGTGGGATTGGCGAGCGCGAACACGATCGGCTTCTCCCCCATTTTCTTCACCCATTCCTGCTTCATCGCGCCTGGGCCGGACAGACCGAGGAAGATGTCGGCGCCGGCAATGACGTCGGCGAGGTGGCGCGCGTCGGTCTTGCGCGCATAGCGGGCCTTGTTCGGTTCCATCCTGGCGTCGCGCCCCTCGTAGATCACCCCTTTCGAGTCGCAGACGAACACATTCTCGCGTTTGAGCCCCAGCCCGCAGAGCAGGTCGAGGCAGGCGATGGCCGAGGCGCCGGCGCCCGAGCACACCAGTTTCACCGCGCTGAATTGCTTGTGCACCACCTTGAGCCCGTTCATCACCGCCGCGCCGACGATGATCGCGGTGCCGTGCTGGTCGTCATGGAATACGGGAATCTTCATGCGTTCGCGCAGCTTGGCTTCGATATAGAAGCATTCCGGCGCCTTGATGTCTTCGAGATTGACGCCGCCCAGGGTCGGCTCCAGTGCTGCGATCATGTCGACCAGTTTGTCCGGGTCGTTTTCGGCCAGCTCGATGTCGAAAACATCGATGCCGGCGAATTTCTTGAACAGGCAGCCTTTGCCTTCCATCACCGGTTTGCCCGCGAGCGGGCCGATGTTGCCCAGTCCGAGCACCGCGGTTCCATTGGTGATGACGCCAACCAGATTGGCGCGGGAAGTAAGCTGGGCGGCGCGCGAAGGATCGGCTTCGATCTGCTTGCAGGCATAGGCCACGCCCGGGGAATAGGCGAGCGCAAGGTCGCGCTGATTGCTAAGACTCTTGGTCGGGGTGACGGATATTTTTCCGGGGGTGGGTTTTTCGTGGTATTCGATTGCCGCTGCTTCGAGCTGGTCGCCCATGATGCGCTCCTCCTGTTATTGGTTTGTTTTAACAACGATCATACGCGTGGCGCCCGATTTGTCATCTGGCGGCTGAGAACCGCACAATACGGATTGACTTGCGCAAAGCCGGTACAGGCGCAGGCCGCCCTGGTCTCGGCGTGGGCACGCTGCCCCGGCGCGTATTGTCGAATATTTTCCGATGGTAACCCGCAATCTTGCATCGTCAGTCAAAACAGCGTCCGACATGAACACCGACCGGCCTGAACCACCCGTGGCGATTCCCGTCGTCCGGCTTGGGGCCAGGCTGCGCGCGTTGTCGATCCTGCTGCGATTCGCCGCGCCTTACCGCCGGCGCATGGTTTTTTTCGGCCTGGCGATGATCGTGTCCGCGGGCTGCTTTCTGGTCATCGGTCAGGGCCTCAAACAAGTGGTCGATCGCGGTTTTTCCGGCGGCGATCCGGCGGCGCTGAACCAGGGCCTGTTCTTCCTGCTGGCGGTCATCGTCGTGATGGCAACGGCGACCTGGGTGCGCTTTTATCTGATCTCATGGCTGGGAGAGCGGGTGATCGCCGACATGCGCCGCGAGGTGTTCTCGCACCTGCTTACCCTGTCGCCGGCCTGGTTCGAGCAGACGCGCACCGGTGAGATGATATCGCGGCTGACCACGGATACCGCGCTGCTGGAGCAGATCGTCGGCACCAGCATATCGATGGCGCTGCGCAACGGCCTGCTCGGTGCCGGCGCGCTGGTCATGCTGATGCTCACGAGCTGGAAACTCACGCTGCTGGTGTTGCTCACCGTGCCGGTCGTGATCATTCCGATCGTGCTGTTCGGCCGGCGCGTGCGCAAACTGGCACGCGCCAGCCAGGATCGCGTCGCCGATCTCGGTGCCTATGTTGACGAGGCCTTGCATGAAATCCGCACCGTGCAGGCTTACGGCCATGAGGAGACCGACCGCAAGTTGTTCGGCCGGCGCATCGAGGCCGCGTTCGACACGGCGCGACAGCGCATCCGGGTGCGCGCATCGCTGATTTCGGCGGTGATCGTGCTGGTGTTTGCCGGCATCGGCATCATCCTCTGGATCGGCGGGCACGATGTGCTGGCCGGCAAGCTGACAGCGGGCGAGTTGTCCGCTTTCGTGTTCTATTCGGCGATGGTGGCCAGCGCGGCGGCGGCATTGAGCGAAGTCATGGGCGACCTGCAGCGCGGCGCCGGCGCCGCAGAAAGGCTGATCGAGATCCTCGATACGAGCCCCGCGGTCGTCGTGCCGCAAAATCCGCTCGCATTTGCGCAGCCCGCGTCCGGTTCGGTCGAATTCGACGCGGTGACGTTCCACTATCCATCGCGCCCGGCGATTGCGGCGATGGAAGACTTCACGCTGAAGGTCGCCCCCGGTGAAAAGCTGGCGCTGGTCGGGCCTTCCGGCGCGGGCAAGTCGACGGTGTTCCAGTTGCTGCTGCGCTTCTACGATCCGCAGCAAGGCACGATTCGGATCGACGGCGTCGACATCCGGCGCGCGGATCCGATGCAGTTGCGCAACCGCATCGCGCTGGTGGCGCAGGAACCGGCGATTTTCGCCGCCAGCGTCACCGAAAACGTGCGCTACGGCCGGCCCGAAGCGGCCGACGCGCATGTCAGACTGGCCTGCGATGCGGCGTTCGCCACGGAATTCATCGAGCGCCTGCCGCAAGGTTTCGACACTTACCTGGGAGAACGTGGCGTCCGGCTGTCCGGCGGACAGCGCCAGCGCCTGGCGATCGCGCGCGCGGTGCTGTCGGATCGCCCGATCCTGCTGCTCGATGAAGCGACCTCCGCGCTCGACTCCGAATCCGAGCGCATGGTGCAGATGGCGCTGGAACGGCTGATGGAATCGAGAACCACGCTGATCATCGCGCACCGGCTGTCCACGGTTAAGAGCGTGGATCGCATCGCGGTCATCGACCGCGGCCGGCTCATCGGTGCGGGCACCCACGAAGAATTACTCGCCTCGAATCCGCTCTACGCTCGCCTCGCCGCACTTCAATTTGGAATTTAAAGACTACACCTCAACGCAAAGGCGCAAATACCCGACGTGCTACGCACGTCGGGTATTTGCGCCTTTGCGTTGAGAAGTTGACCTAGAGAACTATCCGCCGTGCCGCTGGTGTTCGCGGGATTCACGGCGCCATTGCCACGGCGGTTCGGGATCGTTGTCCCGCCACAGGCCGCGGTGCTCGTTTTATGTCTGCTGTTGCGCTTCCAGATAGAGCCTGCGGTCTTCGACAGGAAGTTCGCGCAGGTATTGCGTGTAGACCCAGGCCGAACCTTCGCGTATCTGTTCGAGATTGACGTCGATGCCATCGACTTCGATTTTGCCGACAATGCGCCCGTAGCGATCCTTCTTGGACCATTCGACAACGACTGGCTGGCCGAATACTTCGCGCACGAGCGTATCCTTCGCGTACGCGCCGAAGGGCTGTTTTTTCTCCGGCGCGTCGATCCCCGACAGCCGGATTTTGAACTGGCGATTCTCCGCGGTCAGGACCGTGACGGTATCGCCGTCGCTGACGCCGACCACGCGGCCCACCAGCGTGGCGGCCGGGGCGTTGCAGGCGAATGCCGCCAGCAGCATGACTGCTGCGAGCGTGTGCTGCTTCATTGTTTCCCGGCCTGTGCGTACCGGTGGATCTATATTTGTGCGCCCAGTATGACACCGCTTCGAATATCATGCCGGGGCGCGCCGCCGATTCCATTCCTGCTGGTAGAATTCGGCTCCTTTCCAACTTCGCAAGCCAGGCAAATCCCCGATGAGCACCCAGCTTTTTACGCCCTTCCCCCTGCGCGGCATGACGCTGCCGAACCGCATTGTCGTGTCCCCGATGTGCCAGTACATGTCCGTGAACGGTTCGGCGAACGACTGGCACCTGATGCACCTGGGCCAGTTCGCCATGGGCGCGGCCGGCCTGATCATTACCGAGGCCACGCATGTATCGTCCGTCGGGCGCATCACGCCGCGTTGTCTCGGGCTGTACAGCGACGAAAACGAGAAGACCATCAGGCATGTGGTGGATTTCTGCCGCAAATTCGGCGTTGCCAAACTCGGCATCCAGCTCGCGCACGCCGGCCGCAAAGGTTCGGCGCACACGCCGTTCGAAGGCGGCAAGCCGCTTGCCGGCAACGAAGACGCCTGGACCACGGTGGCGCCGTCGGCCTTGCCGTTCGGTCCCGGATGGCACGTCCCCGAAGCGCTGAGCCTGGAAGGGATGGCCGGCGTCAAGCAGCAGTTCGTCGAATCCGCGAAACGAGCCCTGCGCATCGGCTTCGATCTCATCGAGCTGCACGCCGCGCACGGTTACCTGCTGCACCAATTCCTTTCGCCAATCTCCAATCAGCGCACCGATGAGTACGGCGGCCCGCTCGAAAATCGGATGCGCTTTCCGCTCGAGGTATTCGAGGCCGTACGCGCCGTCTGGCCGCAGGATCGCGTGCTCGGCGCGCGAGTCTCGGCGACCGACTGGATCGACGGCGGATGGACGCCGGAAGAGACCGTGCTGTTCGCGAAGGCGCTGAAGACGCGCGGCTGCGACTTCATCGACGTGAGTTCCGGTGCGCTGGACCCGCGCCAGCAGATTCCATTCGGGCCGGGGTACAACGTGCCGTTCGCCGAGAAAATCAAAAAAGGCGCCGGCATCGCCACCATGTCCGTCGGCATGATCACGAAGCCGGCGCAGGCCGAGGAAATCATCTCCGGCGGCAAAGCCGATCTGATCGCCATCGCGCGCGCGGCCATGGACGATCCGCGCTGGGCCTGGCATGCCGCGCGCGAATTGGGTGGCGAAGTGCCATACGCGCCAAACTACGTCCGCGCCAGCCCGACCGTGTGGAAGCCGTGACCGCACGAAGACCCCCCCTCTTTCCGGTGCGCGGACACGTTAGTGGTGAAACCACCCGTTTTCGGGCAGCGCACCTGAGCATCGCTTCCCGCCCCAAGAGAAAGAGCCATTCGCCGAGTCAGCGATGCCTCTCCCGCCAGGGGAGAGGGAGATTGAAAGCCGAAGGGTATTAAAACCCTCTCTCCCCTGGCGGGAGAGAGTTGGAGAGAGGGGGGTGCCTTCGTGGTGAGACTGAAGGTGTAGTGCGTTCCGATCGGACAACGTCAGTCAGATCGGGTGCCGATTTCTATACGTTATGGATTCCTGAATGACCGCGATCGCACACGTTGTCGAAAGCCGCAAGCGCGACCTGGGCGGCTTCGAGGTCCGGCGCATCCTGCCTTTCGGCGGCGGGCGCATGGTCGGGC
>DATFUO010000077.1:0-6824 GCA_035260785.1 Burkholderiales bacterium | reverse complement strand
TCGCCGTCGACTTTGGCGATCAGCGCTTCATCCCATGGATCGTTCTTCGTGTTGCTCATCATGCCGTGCAGCACCGGGCCGTAGCGTTTCGCATAGTCCGGCACGCCGCCGGGCGCATTCAGATCGATGGTCTCGAACGGGCCCATGAACGACCAGCGCAGGCCGAGGCCGTCCTTGATGCATTTGTCGAGGTCTTCCACGGACACGTAGTCCTCTTTCACCAGCCGCCAGGACTCGAGCAGCAGTGCCGCCTGCAGGCGATTAAGAATGAAGCCTTCGATTTCTTTTTTGACGGTGATGGCGACCTGGCCGACTTTCTCGTGCAGCGCGCGTGTTTTAGCCACGGTATCGGCGCTGGTCCACGGCGCGGGGGAAATCTCGACAATCGGCACGATGTGCGGAGGGTTCACGGGATGGGCGACGATGCAACGGTGTTTGCCCTTGAGGCCTTCGCTGAAGCGCGACGTCTGGATGGTGGACGTGGAACTCGCGAGGATGCAGTGTGCAGGCGCCGCGTCGTCCATCTGGCGGTACACCTCGCGTTTGACGTCCAGATTCTCGGCGGTATTTTCTTGCACGTAATCGGCGTCCCTGACTGCCTCAGTCAGGGTAACCGCCGCGCTGACACGTTTCGCGACGACGTCGGCAGATTCTCCGATCAATCCGAATTCCCGCAACTCTTCCAGCCCTTCCCTGATGAGCGCGAGCGCATTCTGCGCGGCACCCGGTGCGGCATCGTAAAGCTTGACCGGATGGCCGGCGCGTGCAAATACCATAGCCCAAGCACGACCGATCAGGCCCGTGCCGATGATTGCTATCCTTTCCAAATTTTTTCTCCAGAATTTAAAGTGTGAGCCACGGAGGCCAAAGAGAACTGCAAGTGCAGAAAATCGGCGACCGGCGCTTGGAAACGCAATGGATCTCACAGACCTCTTTTTTATTCAGTCCGATTTTCTCTGTGTCCTTTGTGTACCCCTCAAGGGGATATTATGAAGATTCGTCATTGGTTGACTTAGCCAAGCATTTCCACGCCGGCGCAGACGGAAATCGCCTGCCCGGTAATGTTTCTGCCGATATCGCTGGCGAGATACAAAGCCATGTTGGCAATATCGTAGGGACTGACCATGCGATGCATCGACACGCGTTCCAGCGATATTTTCTTCTGCTCGTCGAAGCTGATGCCCACCGCCCTGGCTTTGGCGTCAATCACGCGATCGATGCGTTCGCCTTCGACCACGCCCGGCTGGATCGCATTGACGCGGATATTGTCGGGGCCGGCTTCCATCGACAAGCTCTTGGTGAATCCGACCACGCCCCATTTGGCCGCGGCGTAAGGGGTGCGGAACGGAAAACCCAGACGCCCGGCCGCCGAGGACAAGTTGATGATCGATCCGCCGCCCGCAGCCTTGATCAGCGGCATGGCGAGCCGCGTACAGTAGAACATGCCGTGCAGATCTACCGCTATGCAGCGTTCCCATTCCTCGACCGGAATGTCTTCGACCTTGCCGGTCGGTCCCGCAATACCCGCGTTGTTTATGAGACAGTCGAGCCCGCCCAGGTGCTGTTTCACGTCTGCAAACAGCTCGTCGACGTCCTTGAGTCTCGACACGTCGGCAAGAGTCGCGGTCACATGCGGGAAGCTCTTGAGGGTCTCATCGATCGCTGTGCGAACCACGTCGCAGATATGCACGCGCGCACCGGCCTTGCTGAATACGTCGGTCATGGCGCGACCGATGCCGCCGGCACCGGCGGTGATGAGGACTCGCTTGCCTTTGACAGAAAATTCCATTCGATGCATCCCCGCAGTCAGAAAGCCCCGGATACGAACATTGTCGCGTTGGACGTGGGCAAATAAAAATGAGGTGCGACGATTACCGGCCTCGTATTCGAATCAGCGCAGACGCGATTTCCTCAACGCTTGAAGCCTGAACGGATCCAGTCGACGCTTTTCATGCCGTCGGGCGGGCTGATCTGGCCGGGCGGGTAATACTTGATATTGATCAGCGTGAGTTTGCCGTCCACCTTCTTGACCGTTCCATAGGGAACGTGCTGCACGGCCTGATGGCCTTTGCCCAGCGCCATGTCCACCGTACCGGCAACCGATTCGAATTTCAGGTTTTCCAGCGTGGCAATGAGCTGGTCGTCGCTCGGAGTTGGGGTCTTGTTGGTTGCCTGCGCCTTTTCGTAAGCCGCCTTGGCGCCGAAGAACGCAGTCGCGAGGTGATAGGAAGCATAGACCGGGGCAACGTTAAAGCGCTCCTTGAACGCCTTCTGGAACCATTTATTCAGGGGCGTCGGTGGCGCGAACGGGCCATTCGGTCCGCGGGCTCCGATCATCGTGCCGTCCGGAAGTTCCGCGCCAAGACGCTCGAGCACGGTTTCTCCGGTGATCATGATGTTCGGCATCTTTGCCATCACGCCGCGTGGCGCCGCCTGCAGGATGTATGCCTCGAGGTCCCCGCCCCAGAGCGAATTCTGGATGATTTCGCTTTCGCTTCCCAACAGAGCCGACACTTCCGTGTTGTACTGGCCGGCACCCAGCTTGGGCGTGACATTGGTGGAAATCTCCGCCGCGGGCTGGAGTATCTTCAGGCTTTCGGTAAAGTCGGCCCATGCATCCTGGCCCCAGGCATAGTTCGGGTTGATGCCCGAGAATTTTTTCAGATTGGGATAGTTTTCGACGATGTAACGCGCCGCGGCGACATTCTCCTGGGTAGCCATGGTCGTCGTGCGGAACACGTACTTGTAAGACGCCTCTTCGAAGATCCGGTTGGTCGCGCAGTCGAACAATATGGTGAATTTCTTGAGCTCTTCGGCCACGGGCGCCACCGCGAGACAGTCGCCGCTGGAAATGACGCCGATCACCAGGTCGACGTTCTGTCGTGCCACCAGGTTGCGATACTCGGTGACTACCTTGGTCGGCCCGCCGGCCTCGTCGACGTAGACCACCTCGAGCGCGCGACCGCCGAAGCCCTTCTTTTCGTATCCCGGAATCTGACCGCCTTTGTTCAGGGCATCGACCAGCAGGTCGGCCGCATTCTTTGCCGGCACGCCGAACGGCCCGGCGGCCGGCCCCGACAGGAAGGTGATTACACCGATGCGAAGGGGACCCTCCTGCGCTGACGCCGAGTGGATGCCGGACAGTGCGGCGAAAAATGCAGTAATCACACTTGGCCAGCGCGCGGTGCGGGTCATGATGAATCCTCCGGATAGATCGTTATCGTTATGGACCGGGCGAAGGCCGGCCGGGCCGTTGACGCCCGGTCTTCCGGCCACGGCTGATGCGAATTATAACGAACTAACGTGGGCCGCCCCGGTTCGGCTAAAATCCGCTGCCCCGACGGTTTTGACGCAATTGCGAACCGGCACCAGCGGACCCGGATTGAATCTTCTCGCCCTCGATACTTCCACGGAATATTGCTCCGTCGCGCTGCTGCGCGGCGGGGAGCTTACCTATCGGGACGCGCACGCGCTCCAGCGCCATTCCGAGTTGATTCTTCCCATGATCGAAGCCTTGCTGGCGGCCGCCGGGCTCGAACCGGGGCAGCTCGATGGTGTCGCCTTCGGTGCCGGGCCGGGATCCTTTACCGGTCTCAGAATCGCCTGCGGGGTCGCGCAAGGGCTTGCCTTCGGCGCCGGCGTGCCGGTCGTTCCGGTTGGCACGCTGATCGCGCTGGCGCAGGAGGCCGGTGCGCGCAAGGTCATCGCCTGCCTCGATGCACGCATGAGGCAGATTTATCACGCCGCTTACGAGCGCCACGGTGAGGGCTGGAGGGAGGTTGCCGGGCCGAGCGTTTGTTCGGCGGAACTCGCGCCGGTTCTGGACGGCGACGGCTGGATCGGCTGCGGTAGCGGGTTCGCGGTTTATGGCGGAGTGCTGGCGGAGCGCTACGCCGGGCAGATCGAAGCGGTTGCCCGGGATCTGCATCCGCATGCGCGTTCGATTGCCCGGCTGGCCGCACCCGTGCTGGCGGCCGGTGGCGGGCTGCCGGCGGAGCAGGCTGCGCCACTTTATGTGCGCGACAAAGTCGCGCTTAAAATGCACGAACAGCGATGAGCGCCCAACTGGAGATCCTGCCTGAATTCCGGCCGATGCTGGCCGCCGACCTTGATCGGATCATGGCCGTCGAGCCGGCCCTCTATGCCCATCCCTGGACGCGCGGCAACTTCGACGATTCGCTGGCGGCCGGCTACAGTTGCTGGGTGGTGGAATGCGGCGGGGCGCTGGCCGGCTACGGCGTGCTCATGATCGGCGTTCGCGAGGCGCATCTGCTCAACCTGAGCGTGGCAACAGCCTGGCAGCGTCGCGGATTCGGCCGCCTGCTGCTCGAACATTTCGTGCACGTAGCGCGCGGCAGCGATGCGGCGCAGATGCTTCTGGAAGTGCGGCCGTCGAATGTGGCGGCGCGCCGGCTCTATGTCGAGTTCGGTTTCCGGGATATCACGGTCCGCCGCGGCTACTACCCTCTGGGGCGCGGGCGTGAAGATGCGATCCTGATGGGCATCGCGCTGTGACGCGCCGGGCGTTCGTCATGACGCAACTGGGGTTGTCGCCGCTCTGGGTACGGCGCCACGCCTCCAGTCCGGCCGGTTCCACCGGCGGGGAGCAATCCAGCGCGGTTGAATCCGATGCCGCTGCGGCGGTTTCAGCGCCCGCCGGGGATCGTGTCGCGAGCATCCACGCGATGGATTGGGCGCAGTTGAAATCTTCCGCGTCCGCATGTACGGCCTGCGTTCTTCACAAGGCGCGCAAGCAGGCCGTGCTCGGGGTCGGCGACGAAAAGGCGGAATGGCTGTTCGTCGGCGAAGGTCCGGGTGCCGAGGAAGACGAGCGCGGCGAACCGTTCGTCGGCCAGGCCGGCAAGCTGCTCGACAACATGCTGGCCGCGATTGCCCTCAAGCGCGGCAACAACGTCTACATCGCGAATGTCGTGAAGTGCCGGCCGCCGGGCAACCGCACGCCGGAGCCGGCCGAAGCGCAGGCCTGTGAACCCTACCTCACGCGGCAGATCGAACTGATCCGTCCGCGTTTGATCGTCGCACTGGGCAAGGTGGCGGCGCAGAACCTGCTGGGCGTCGAGGCCACGCTGGCGAGCCTGCGCGGGCGCATGCACCAGTATCGCGGCACGCCGCTCATAGTGACTTATCATCCGGCCTATCTGCTGCGCAATCTCGTCGACAAATCCAAGTCGTGGGAAGACCTCTGTTTTGCGGTCGAGACCATGAAGGCATTGAAACAGCGGGAGGCAGCCCCAAACTGAGGGACGCGGTCTACTTCGGGAGCAACGTCATGAAACGAATCGTCGCACTGTGTTTGCTGGTTCTGGCCGTGTCCGGTCTGGGCGGATGCGGCTACAACACATTGCAGTCCCAGGACGAAGGCATCAAGGCGGCCTGGGGCGAAGTGATCAACCAGTATCAGCGGCGCGCCGACCTGGTGCCCAACCTGGTGAACACCGTCAAAGGTTTTGCCGCGCAGGAGAAGGACGTTCTTCTCGGCGTAACCAATGCGCGTGCCAAAGTGGGCAGCATCCAGGCCACGCCGGAACTGGTGAACGACCCGGCGGCCTTTTCCAAATTCGTCGCCGCCCAGGGCGAGATGACTTCCGCCTTGTCGCGCCTGCTGGTGGTCAGCGAAAATTATCCGCAACTCAAATCGGATGCCAATTTCCGTGACCTGCAGGCCCAGCTCGAGGGCACGGAGAACCGCATCACGGTGGCGCGCCAGCGCTACATTCGCGCAGTGCAGGAATACAACGTCACGGTGCGCTCGTTCCCGAGCAATCTGACCGCCATGCTTTTCGGCCACAAGGTGAAGCCGTCATTCACGGTAGAAAACGAGCAGGCGATCGCAAAGCCGCCCACCGTGGACTTCTCGAAGCCCGAGCCCGCGCCGGCGCAGAACAAATAACGGCATGAGCTTGCTCACACGGGCAGCGGCCGTCGCTGCACTGCTGTTCGTCAGCCTGTCTGCCCTGGCCGAGGATCGGCCTATTCCTGCGTTGACGGGACGGGTGGTGGACGAAACCGCAACCCTGAACGCGCAGCAGAAGCGTGCGCTCGAAGAAAAATTGCAGGTCTTCGAACAGCGCAAGGGCAGCCAGATCGCCGTCCTGATCACCGGCACGACATTTCCCGAGCCGATCGAGTCCTACAGCATCCGCGTTGCCGATGCGTGGAAGATCGGCCGCAAGGGGGTGAGCGACGGCATCCTCATTGTCGTGGCGAAGTCGGATCGCGTCATGCGACTCGAAGTCGGCTACGGACTGGAGGGCGCGATACCCGATGCAACGGCGCGGCGACTGATCGACGAGGTATTCATTCCCGGTTTCCGCGAGGGCAATTTCTACGAAGGGCTCAGCGCGGGCATCGACCGCCTGATCAAGGTCGTCGACGGCGAGCCGTTGCCCGAAGTCAGCCAGTCGAATGCCGGCCGCGGCGATCCGCGTTCGATCGAATCCTATTTCGTGCTGTTCATCGTTGCGACTCTGGCGTTCGGCGGGCTTCTGCGCAGGCTGCTCGGGCGGCTTCCTGGCGCGCTGGTCGTCGGTGCCGGAATCGGACTGCTGGCCTGGCTGATCATTGCGCCGATACTGGTGGCGCTGCTGGCCGGCGTTGTCGCGTTCGTGCTGACGCTGCTCGGTGGCGGCATGCCGGGCAGAATGGGCGGCGGCGGATTCGGCGGCGGAGGCTTTGGTGGCGGCGGATTCGGCGGTGGTGGCGGATTCAGCGGCGGCGGAGGGGGCTTCGGTGGTGGCGGCGCTTCGGGGAGATGGTGAGATGAGCCTGGCGCGGCTGTTTCGTCATCTGATGTCGCCGCACTG
>DATFUO010000076.1:0-4228 GCA_035260785.1 Burkholderiales bacterium | reverse complement strand
TTGCCGACGCCTTTCTCCTGCAGGAAGGCCGCGAACTCCGCGGCCGCTCCGGCCTGTTGCGTATTGACGCCATTGGCCTGGCGAATTCGCTGCAACATCTCTTCTGCCACGCCCCAACGGGTCCAACCCGGCACCGTCGCGGCCAGATTGACGTCACGCCATTTCGGATGCCGCGGGGGCATCTGGAATTGCTCAAACTTGGTGAAGAAAGATTCGACGAATCTCTGCACCTTGCGGTAGCGGTCGGTATTTTTCTGCCAGTTGAATACCGCGAGCACTGCCGGCACCGCGATCGTGTCGGCCACTTGGCCCGGCGGAACCAGCCCCGGATATTCCTGGCTCGTAAACTCGCCCAGGGCGTACAAATCCTCGTAGGTCTTGGTGAACGGAATTGGAACCAAGTGGAGGCCGGCATTTGCTGGAATCTTCGCAAAGAAATCGATCGGCTTATTGATCACGCGAACGAGCGCCGCGATTTCCCCGGACCTGAGCTTTTGCAGCGCAAGCGGATTGTCGAGATTCGTCGGTTCGACTTGCACACCGGCCCGTTGGAACACGATCGATCCGGTCAAGCTGGACGCGCTGCCTGCCGGTCCGAAATTGACCTTCTTACCCCGTAAGTCGCCGAGACTGTTGATCTCGTTACGCGCCAGGACGTGCATTTCAGATGTGGGCAGACGTATGATGTAGTTGATGCGGTTCTCGAGATTAACCGTCTTGCGCTCTGTGCGGAAATACTCGAACACGTCCGATTGGGTGATCGCCACATCGACGCCGCGCAGGTAGAGAAGATCATCGAGGTTCGACGCCGCCCCATAGGTGACGATTGGAAGAATGCGCAAATTGTCGCCGTCATCGAGAACCTGCGCCAGCTCGTCGGCGAACGTCATGTTGCTGCCGGACAGCAAGCCGCCTGCGACCCCGACCGTCCACTGGTTCTTGCGCGCCCGCAGCTCGGCGTCTGGCCCGCCTTGTTCAAGCGATTTCGGTATGGCTTGGGCCTGAACCTGCGTCGGAAAAGTTGGACCGAGCGCGCTCACTCCCAACCCGACGCCTACGAATGTGCTGGCAGCCCACAATGCCACCCGTATTTTTCTTTGGATGTGCATTTTTCCCCTCCTACCCATTGATCCTGATGCGCGAGTTGCTCCCCTTTTACTCGCAGGCATTGTCGTACCTCAGAGCTCCGTCAATTGTGTGATGAGATTGGGATCAATATTCAGTTACCAGTCAAAATACTAACGAAGTTATTCCACAATTCGACTGCCGATACAGCAATATATTTTGTGTAATTTAGTTTGCGCAACAGATTTTGTGCAGTTGATTTTTAGGAAATCGCGACAAGCCTGCAAAAAACTCAAAACTCAACCCCGTTTGGGGCTTGTGGGCTCCGTTCACGCCCCTTCGGCTTCGTCAGCGACCGATTTGCGATACCCGAATACCCAAGCCAACGCCTGGACCGCAAGCAGCAAGCCGAGCACGGAGGTCAGCACGATGAGGGAAGTGTGATCCGCGAACGTCGCATAGCTGCCACCCGACATGGTGAGCGCGAGGCGCAGGTTCTCTTCGAGCCGGTCTCCAAGCACGAACGCGAGCAGCAGTGGCGCCATTTCGTACCCGAACTTGCGCAGGACGTAGCCGATGCCGCCGGAAATCACTGTGACCCAGATGTCGAAGGCCGAAAACGCCACGCTGTAGACCCCGATCACCGAGATAATCAGGATGATGGGAACCAGCCACGCATAGGGAATGCGCAGCAGGTTCACAAAGATTCCTACCAGCGGCAGGTTGAGGATCAGAAGAATCACGTTGCCGATATACATGCTCGCCACCAGGCTCCAGAACACTTCCGGATGGTCGGTGAGCAGGAGCGGGCCGGGTTGCACGCCGTGGATGGTGAGCGCCGAGAGCAGCAGCGCGGTCGCCGGGATCGACGGAATGCCGAGCGCCAGCAGCGGGATCATGGCGGTGCCGGTGACGGCGTTGTTGGCGGTCTCCGGCCCGGCAACGCCGGCGATGGCGCCGTGGCCGAACTCCTCGGGATGGCGGGAGAACCGCTTCTCCACGGCATAGGACACGAAGGTCGAAACGACGTGGCTGACGCCGGGGATGACACCGAAGATGAAGCCAATGATCGAGGCGCGCCCGATCGCCGGAGCGGAGTCGCGCACGTCCTTCATGCGCGGAATCAGATCCCTGAACTTCGGCGTGATTGCCTTGATGGTTTCCGTCTGTTCCAGATTGAGCAAAATTTCCGAGATGCCGAACAGGCCGATGGCGAGCGCGGTGAACGACAATCCGCCCGTCAGCGTCGTGCTGCCGAAGGTCAGGCGGGCGACGCCTTCGAGATGGTCCAGGCCGATCGCCGTGAGCAGAAGGCCTAGCACCACCATGATCGTCGTCTTGAGCCGCGAGCCGGCGGACACCACCGCGATGACGCTCAACGCCAGGAGCAGCAGCACGACCTGGACCGACGGGCCGATTGCGATCATGACCTTGGCGAGCGGCGGCGTAATCAGCATCAGACCGACGATCGAGAACGTTCCGCCGACGAAGCTGCCGACCGCTGAGACCATCAGCGCCGGCCCGGCGCGGCCGCGGCGCGCCATCTCGTAGCCGTCGATGCAGGTGACGACGGAAGCGGCCTCGCCCGGAATGCGCACCAGGATCGACGTGGTGGAGCCGCCGTACATCGCGCCGTAGAAGATGCCGGTCAGCATGATGATCCCGATTTCCGGAGGCTGATGGAACGTCAGCGGCAACAGCAGCGTCATCCCGGCAAGCGGACCCAGGCCCGGCAACACCCCGACGATCGTGCCCCACAGGCAGCCGATGAAACAGTAGAGCAGTCCCTGCCAGGACAGCGCGATCGCGAATCCGTTAACCAGTTGGTCGAAGCTTGTCATCACCCTATCCGTTCACCTGCGCCAACCGTTCCCACACCGACCCGAACGGCAGCTGCAGCCCGAGCGCGACCTGGAAGAAATACCAGCAGGCCGCCATGCCGACGACCGCCGCAACGCCCGCGGTCACGGCCGAAGTCCGGGCGACCAGCACAAGAAGCACGGCGCCGAACAGTCCCAGCGTCACATACGCGCCGAGCGGCTCGAACAGCAACGGCACGGCCAGCATGGCCGCAAACACGATCAGCACGTCGCCGTGCCCGAGTTCGACCGTTTCCCCGGAATCCGCCCGCAGCCACTCCATGACCGCGATGATGCCGCCGAGCGCAATTGTAGCCAGGCTGAGGGCGAGCGGAATGAAGCCGGGGCCCGGCAGAGCAACAGTGCCAAAGTCGAGCAGCGAGGCCTGCCACCCGAAAACAAGGCCGGCGACGACCAGCACGGCGGCGATCCATATCTCGCCGCGGCGGACGCTGATCGCCTGGAACAACACCTGTCCGGCGTCACCACCGACAGGTGCCGGATTGTCTACATCACCGCTCATCGAAAATTCCCGTTCGTGCCGTATCCCTTCACCCTCCCGGCTGCGAGGGGGCAAAGGAGAAGGAACCCGATCCGTGGCCGTGACGCGCAGCAGGTCAAAACGTGGCGGGCAAAGAAGCAGCCGGTAGCCATGACCAGCTCCCGGAGCCTCGTGCGCTCTTAAAGCATCCTGCTCCTGGAAAGCATACTGCTCCCGACGCAGGGCAGAGGCGCGCACCGCTGACCGCTAGTGACGCGGGTTCGATCGCCAAGCCCGCGCTCCGACGTGGTCGTTACTTCTTCTTCAGCCCAAGCTCGTCCATGAGCCGAGCCAGCCGCACATCGTCGCTGGCGATGAGCTTGTCGAAGTCCTGCGCGGGCAGATAGGCGGGCACAAAGCCGATAGTTTTCCCCGCGTCCTTGAACGCCTGCGCTTCAACCGCCTGCCTGATGGCGTCCTGCAGCTTGGCGACGACCGGCTTCGGGGTGCCTGTGGGAACCGCAATGCCGCGCCACATGTCGAGGGCGACCGAGAAGCCCAGTTCCTTGGCGGTCGGAATGTCCGCGAAGATCGGGTCGCGCTTTTCGCCGAGCACGGCCAGCACCTTCAGATCGCCGCTCTTCACGTGCGGCACCAGCGCGGCCGGCAACTGGACGACCCCTTCGATGCGGCTGCCGAGCAGGTTGACGACGGCCTGCCCTTCGGTGAACGGCACGTTGATGATCTTCGCGTCGGACGTTCCGAACAGGGCCGACGCCACGAAATGGGTGTGGCTGCCAGTGCCGGAATTGCCGATGCGCAC
>DATFUO010000075.1:0-8308 GCA_035260785.1 Burkholderiales bacterium | reverse complement strand
TCGAGCGTCTGCAGATGCTGGGATTCGACGCGGTCAGTCACGATGGGGATTTCTACGGGTTTTCCCTGGCGCTGGGCTCGGCGGAAGTCAGCCTCTGGCAATTGACGAATGCCTATCGCGCGCTGGCCAACGGCGGACAGTGGTCGCCGCTCAAACTCGAAAGGGCGCTCAGGACGGCGGCAACGACGGTGCTCGATCCGGCCGCTTCGTGGATCGTCGCCAGCATGCTCTCCGATCCGCTGGCGCGGAGCCTGACTTTCGGACTCGAGAATCCACTGGCGTCGCGGCACTGGGCGGCGGTAAAGACCGGAACCAGCAAGGACATGCGCGATAACTGGTGTGTCGGTTTCACCGGGCGTTTTACGGTCGGTGTCTGGGTCGGAAATTTCGACGGCAGCCCGATGCACGATGTGTCCGGAGTGACCGGGGCCGCGCCGGTCTGGATGGAGCTTGTCGACTACCTGCATCGACAATCGAATTCAGCTCAGCCGCCGAGGCCGCCGTCAGTACTGGCCCGCCGCATCGGTTTCGAACAGGAAATTGAAGCGGCACGCGAGGAGTATTTCATCGCCGGTACCGAGATCGACGTGATCGCCGCAAAGCCGGCGGGACGGGTTCGCGCGGGGATCGCGTATCCGGGCAACGGCACCATCATCGCGCTTGATCCCGATATCCCGGACATTGTGCAGCGGGTGCACTTCGTGGCGGCGCCGCCGTTGCCCGGCCAGCGCTGGGAGCTTGACGGGGAAACGCTCGGCACGCTGGACCAGCCGGTGCTCTGGGCGCCGCGACCCGGGCGCCACGATCTCGTCCTGGTGGATGCGGGCGGCGTGGAACTGGACCGGGTCCGCTTTGAGGTGCGCGGCGCGCAACGTCAGTGACCGACTACAAGTTGCAGTGCGTCAACTCGACGGCAGGCTAGCGCGTTTTCGACGCGCTCCCGAAAAGGGGCGGGACTGCTACACTACGCAGCCGATATCAATGCCGCGGAAATCGACGGCATATCGAACACGGCGCAACTGCGCAGAGCGGCTGAGGACTGCGCCGTGCAAAACGACGCCTCATAAAACAACACGGAGGAGAACCAAGTGGCCACGACTTTTTCCCGGGAGTTCGAAATATCGACCTATGGCAAGGTTGCCTGGCGTCTGATTCCGTTTCTGTTTCTTTGCTACATCGTCGCGTTCCTGGATCGCGTCAATGTCGGCTTCGCCAAGCTGCAGATGGCGCCCGACCTGAAATTTTCCGACACCGTCTACGGCTTCGGCGCCGGCATTTTCTTCATCGGTTACTTCATCTTCGAAGTGCCGAGCAATGTGCTGCTCGAACGCATCGGTGCGCGCGTCTGGATCGCGCGCATCATGATCACCTGGGGCCTCATTTCATCCGCGTTCGTGTTCGTCCCCAACATTCACTGGGGCTCGGTGGCGATGCTCTTCAACTGCACCGATGCCGAGTTCAGTTTCTATTTCCTGCGTTTCCTGCTCGGTGTCGCCGAGGCGGGCTTCTTCCCCGGCATCATCCTTTACCTGACCTACTGGTTCCCCGGTCCGCGTCGCGCCAAGATGGTCGCGCTGTTCATGACCGCCATAGCCATCTCCAACGTGATCGGCTCGCCGATATCGGGCGCCATCATGCAATACATGGACGGCATCAACGGCTGGCGGGGCTGGCAGTGGCTGTTCGTGCTCGAAGGGCTGCCTTCGGTCGTGGTCGGCGTTCTCGTATTCATGCTGCTGCCCAACGGGCCGAAAAGTGCCAAATGGCTCACTCCCCAGGAACAGGACATGGTGGTCCAGCGTATCCAGGAAGAGGATGACTCAAAATCCGAACTCGGGAAAAAGCATCATTTTCTCGATGCCTTCAAGGATTACCGGGTGTGGGCGCTGGCGGCGGTCTATTTTTGCGGCGTGGTGTGCTTCTACGCGGTGAACTTCTGGATGCCCACCATCATCCAGGAACTGGGCATTGCCAAGACGGACTTCCTGCTGGTCGGACTGATCAGCATGATCCCCTGGGGTCTGGCATCGGTCGCCATGGTCGTGTGGGGTGCGCATTCGGACCGAACGGGCGAACGCCGCTGGCACGCCGCCGGAGGCCTGCTGGTCGGCATAGTCGGGCTCATCGGTCTGGCAGTCGTCGGACACAACGCCATTCCCGCCATCATTGCATTGAGTCTGGTGACCGTCGGCATCCTGTCATGGGTGGCTACTTTCTGGTCGCTGCCCACGGCCTTCCTTTCCGGCACCGCCGCGGCCGCGGGCATTGCCTGGATCAATTCGGTCGGCAACCTGGGCGGACACTTCGGTCCGGATCTGATCGGACGCATTCGCACGGCGACCGGTGGAGCCAGCGAGGCCGCGTTCTATACCCTGGCGGGCGTAGCGTTGCTTGGCGCGATCATCATCCTGGTGCTGCCGAAAACGCAGCCCAAAGTGGTCACGCAGCCACAGCACTAGAACATCTTCAGGCATTGAATAAAGCCCGCCACGGCGGGCTTTTTTTCGGCTGCTGCCGCGGGTTTGCCGCGTGCGGGTGTCGGCGGCGCGAGCAGGCTCACGAAGCGCGACTTCATCACGCTCCCGATGGATTGCATCTCGGCCCGGGTTCCGGTAAGCAGGTGCGTTCCCCGGTAAACTGGCATCCGGGCTGCAAATGCCACCTGTCGAATTGAAAATGACCAAGGAAAAAATGCCGCAGTCGTTGTCCAGCCGAATCCGCACGGTTTTTCGAATGGCACTGTCCGACGAGCGCCTGTGCCTGTGGTGGCTGCTGGCCGCCCTCTACCTGTGTGTTTCCATGCTGACCCGCGTTTTTCTGGCCGGTGTCGCGATTGCACAGGGCCAGGCGACCCTCGGCAACATACCCGCCATGATGGCCGTCGGACTTGTGTTCGATGTCGTCACGGCGCTGAACCTGTTCGCGCTGTTTGCGCTTTATCTCGTGGTGATTCCCGGGCGCATCTACAACAGCAGAGGGCATCGATGGCTGCTTGCCGGCATGTTTTCGATGGCCGTTTTCGGTCTCATCTATCTTGGCGCAGTCGAGTATTTCTTTTTCGACGAATTCAATTCGCGTTTCAATTTCGTTGCGGTGGAATACCTGATCTACCCGCACGAAGTGTTCGTCAACATCTGGCAATCGTACCCGGTGGCAAGGGTAATGCTTGCCGCGCTTGCACTGACGGTGGTCGCGATTTGGTTCGTGCGCAAACCTCTGCTTGGTAACCGCGCGTTCTCCGGCTCCCGGCGCATCCGCTTTGTGATGCTGGCGATACTGGCATTGGCGATCGGGCTGTCGCAGGCGACACTGGACGTGACCTCCGGCCGTTACTCGGACAATCGCGTGATGAATGAATTGGCGATGAACGGCGTCTATTCGTTCTTCAATGCGGCGCTGAACAGCGAGCTCGATTACCACACTTTTTACCTGTCGCTGCCCGACGATGATGTGAACCGGCGGCTGCGCGGGATGCTGGCCACACGAAACGCGGCCTTTTTGCCGGGAGCCGGTCACATCGAGCGCCATGTCTCGGGCGACGCACCGCCCCGGCCTCTGAACGTGGTCGTGCTGCTCGAGGAATCGCTGGGTGCGGAATATGTCGGCGTCTATGGCGACAAACGCGGACTCACGCCGGTACTCGACAGCCTGGCCAAGCAAAGTATGTTGTTCACCCGCGCCTATGCGACCGGCACGCGCACCGTGCGCGGCATGGAGGCGGTTTCTGCGTCGTATCCACCGGTGCCGGGGGAGTCCATCATCAAGCGGCCGCACAACGAGGGCATGTTCAACTGGTCGACGGTGATGGCGAAGAACGGCTACGTTTCGACTTTCATCTATGGCGGGTTCGGCACCTTCGACAACATGAATTATTTTTTCAGCTCGAACGGGTATCGCGTGGTCGATCGGACCGACATGGATGCGCCGCAATTCGCCAACATCTGGGGCGTTTCGGACGAAGATCTGTTCCGCCATGCCGTACGTGAGTTCGACGAACAGCACGGCCGGCGCGAAAAAATCTTCTCCATCGTCATGACCACTTCGAACCACAAACCCTTCACCTTTCCTGCGGGCGTGGAAGGGGTGCCGGTAAAGGGCGGGGGCAGGGAGGCAGGCATACGCTACGCGGACTACGCGATCGGCCGATTCTTCGATATGGCAAAGGCGAAGCCCTGGTTCGACGATACGCTTTTCGTCGTCATTGCCGATCACGGCGCCCGGGCTTATGGCCGCGAAGACATTCCCATTAAAACCTATGGAATCCCGCTGATGCTGTATTCGCCGAAACACATCACGCCCGCGCGGGTCGACACGCTCACGAGCCAGATCGATGTGGCGCCGACCGTGCTGGGCGTGCTGAATTTCACCTACGATTCGACTTTCTTCGGCATCGACGTGTTCAAGGACAAACATCCGGACCGGGCGATTCCGCTCAATCACAACCGCGATGTGGCGCTGTTCGATGGCCGCAATCTGTTCGAAATCGGTTTCCGCAAGACTTCGGCACAGAATGTCTATGACCCGGTCACCCATAGCCAGACGCCAGCGGCCGTCGATGCCGAACGGAGCAAGGATACGATCGCCGTTTTCCAGAAAGCCTTCGAACTGTACAGCAAGCGCCAATACCGCATCGCCGGGCACGATTGAGGGCCGTTTGTCCGTGCGGATTGATCTTCAAGGGCAATTCGGTATAATGCCGCCCTTCCTTGCCTTACCGGGTCCGCATCCCGGAAGGCTTTCCGCCCCACCAGCGATGTACCAGCGGATTTATCCGCAGGGGGGCCCACCCACAAGGAGACAAATCAATGCGGCATTACGAGATCGTATTCATCGTCCATCCCGACCAGAGCGAACAGGTCCCCGGGATGATCGAACGCTACCGCCAGATGGTCACCTCGCGCGGCGGACAAATCCATCGGCTCGAAGACTGGGGCCGCCGTCAGCTGGTATTCCCGATCCAGAAGGTTCACAAGGCGCACTACGTACTCATGAACATTGAGTGCGACCAGGCCACGCTGGACGAGCTCGAACATGCATACAAATTCAATGATGCCGTGCTGCGCCACCTGATCGTGAACATGACGCGTGCCGTGAGCGAACCTTCCCCGATGATGAAGGAAGAGAAGTCGCGTAGCGTGGTCGGTGACGGCGCCAGATCCGACAGCGCCAGGACTGATAACCCCAGGCCCGAGGGCGGTGAGAAGCCGGCGCCTGCCGAAACCGTTTAGGTCGGGGTGAGCCGCAACACGATAGTGCTGAGCGGAACATTGATCGCGCGCGAAGACCTTCGACATACGCCGGCCGGCATGGCCGCGCTGAATTTCAGGATAGGGCATGCCTCCGAGCAGCTCGAGGCCGGCAGGGCCAGAAGCGTCAATCTCGAAATAGACGCGGTGGCGTTGGGCGAAGTGGCCGAGGCATTGAGCCGGGCGCCGCTGGAGGGCGAATTCAGCTTCGAAGGCTTCCTGGCGTTGCGCAGCAGGAAGTCGAGATTACCCGTGTTGCATGTGAACAGATTTGAATTGAATAAAGGATAGACAGATGGCACGTTTCGGAGGCAGTAAAGGCAAAGGCAAGGACAAAGGCAAGGAACGCAGCAATCGCCCGTTGTTCCGCCGCCGCAAGTTCTGCCGCTTCACCGCGGAAGGCATCAAGGAAGTGGACTACAAGGACGTTGAGATCCTGAAGGATTTCATCAACGAAAACGGACGCATCATTCCGGCCCGCATCACCGGCACCAAGACGCACTTCCAGCGGCAATTGTCGGTCGCCATCAAGCGCGCGCGTTACCTGGCGCTGCTGTCGTACACCGACCTGCACTGAGGGCGCGCACATGCAAATCATCCTGATGGAAAAAGTGCACAACCTCGGCCAGCTCGGGGATGTCGTCAAGGTCAAGGACGGCTTCGCCCGCAATTTCCTGATCCCGCAGGGCAAGGCCAAGCGTGCGACGGACAAGGCGATCGAGGAGTTCAAGTCGCGTCGTGCCGAGCTGGAGGCGGCGCATAACAAGGCGCTGGCGCTGGCCCAGGAGCGCGCCGGCAGACTCGAGGGCCTGATGATCCAGATCACGCAAAAGGCAGGTGTCGACGGCCGGCTGTTCGGTTCGGTGACCAACTACGACATTGCCGAGTCGCTGAAAGCCCAGGGTCACGAGGTCACCAAAGCCATGGTCCGCCTGCCGCAGGGGCCGCTCAAGCAGGTCGGAGATTATCCGATCACGCTCGATCTGAACGCCGATGTCACGACGACCGTCACGGTCTCCGTTCTGGGCGATACCTCGAACTGAGTCGCGGGCGGTCGTCAGAAAAAAAAGGGCTGTGAAAACAGCCCTTTTTATTTTTCTTCTTGCGCCGCTCGGCAGCTTGCGAATAATAGCTAGCGTCAGATCCGTTCGCGCCACCCATTCGCTTTAACACCACATCCAAATCCAATGGCGCAGTTCGCAACGCAACGCGTCGGCGTCGCCGACACCCAGGTCGAGTTCATCAAGTTGCCGCCGCATTCGGTCGAGGCGGAGCAGTCGGTCCTTGGCGGGTTGCTGCTCGAGAATGCAGCCTGGGACAAGATAGCGGACATGATCGGTGAATCGGATTTCTACCGCGCCGATCATCGACTCATTTACCGGCACATCTCGAAGCTCGTCGGCAATTCCAGGCCGGCGGACGTCATCACCGTCTCCGAAAGCCTGGAAAGCACCAAGGAGCTCGAAGGCATCGGCGGGCTGGCCTACCTCGGTGCGTTGTCGCAAAACACGCCCACGGCCGCCAATATCCGGCGCTATGCGGAGATCGTGCGCGACCGCGCGGTGATGCGCAAGCTGGCCGAGGTCGGCACCGAAATCGCCGAAACCGCATACAACCCGATGGGCAAGGAAGCCGGGCAACTGCTCGACGAGGCGGAATCGAAAGTGTTTGCGATTTCGGAGGAAGGCGCGCGCGGCAAACAGGGCTTCCAGGACATGCCGCCGCTGCTCACGCAGGTCGTCGAGCGCATCGACATGCTCTACAACCGCGACAATCCTTCCGATGTGACCGGCGTACCGACCGGATTCACCGACCTCGACAAGATGACGTCCGGGTTGCAGCCGGGCGACCTGGTGATCGTGGCCGGCCGGCCGTCGATGGGGAAGACGTCGCTCGCGTTGAATATGGCCGAACACGTCGCGCTGGAGTCGGGCCTGCCGGTCGGCGTTTTCTCCATGGAAATGGGTGCCTCGCAACTGGTGATGCGCATGCTCGGCAGCGTCGGCAAGCTGGACCAGCACAAGGTGCGCACCGGGCGCCTGGCCGACGAAGACTGGCGCAAGCTGACCGATGCAGTGGGCAGGCTCAACGAAGCGCCGATCCATATCGATGAAACCGCGGCGCTCAATGCTCTCGAGCTGCGCGCCCGCGCGCGCCGCCTGCATCGACAGTACGGCAAGCTCGGGCTGATCGTGGTCGATTACCTGCAACTTATGTCGGCCAGCGCCCAAGGGGAAAATCGTGCCACGGAAATCTCGGAGATCTCGCGCGGGCTCAAAGCGCTGGCCAAGGAGTTGAGCGTTCCCGTGGTTGCGCTGTCGCAATTGAACCGCAGCCTCGAGCAGCGCCCGAACAAGCGGCCGGTGATGTCGGACCTGCGCGAATCCGGTGCGATCGAACAGGATGCGGATCTGATCCTGTTCATTTACCGCGATGAAGTCTACAACCCGGATTCGCCCGAAAAGGGTAAGGCCGAGGTCATCATCGGCAAGCAACGCAACGGTCCGATCGGAACGATCACGCTGGTGTTCCAGGGCGAATACACCCGTTTCGCCAACTTCGCCGATCCCGGGCGCTTCTGATTTCCTGCGTGAACCTTAGCGTCTTCTGCCGCCAAGACGCCAAGGACGCCAGGAATGACAAGTAAAGAAAACCGGACGAATACCTGCCGAATTTTTGCCGTTCAGCCGGTCCGGGATATCGCGAGGGAATTTACTGCCGGAATGCCGGGTACCTTCCTTGCGTTTCCCTGGCGCTCTCGGCGCTTTGGCGGCGAAAGGGTTTCAGTTCCGAGCTCACCCGGTGGGCGGATTCTCGTTCGGGAAATTGTTCCTGAACTGGCGCGCGGCCTTTGACAGTTCGATGTCCATTTTTTCCTGCCGGTAGATTGCCATCAGCTTGATCCAGGAATCCCTGTCCTTTGGATCTTTGTGAACCTGGAATTGCAGCAGGCTCAGCGCATTCTGGGTGCGGCCAAGCGCGATGAAGCGATCCACGTCCGTAAACATCGAGCGGGTGTTATCGAGCGCCTGATCCATTTCGTAAAGAACATCGGTCGACAG
>DATFUO010000074.1:0-14939 GCA_035260785.1 Burkholderiales bacterium | reverse complement strand
CCGCAGCGCTGCTCGGCGCTGGTACTGCGCGGAATTTTCCTGTGCCGCAAGCTCGAGATCGACTGGTTTCTGTACGGCATGCGCTTCGTGTTTCCGGAGGCCTGGCGCCGTTTCGCCGAATACATTCCCGAATCGCAGAGGGACGACCTGCTCGCAGCCTATTCGATTCGGCTCAACGATCCGGACCCGCTGATCCACATGCCGGCAGCCCACCACTGGAGCATATACGAAGGCTCCTGCTCCACGTTGCTGCCCAGCGCGTCGACGGTGGCCCATTTCTCGGAGGATGTCGTCGCGCTCGGCCTTGCCCGCATCGAAGCGCACTACTTCACCAACAACATCTTTCTGCGGGAAAACTCGCTGTTGGATAATGCGTGGAAACTGCGATCGATTCCCGGCGTCATCGTGCAGGGTCGTTACGATATGGTATGCCCGATTATTTCGGCCGACGACCTGCACAAAGTTTGGCCCGAGGCGGAGTATGTCATCGTGCCCGACGCCGGTCACTCGGCCTGGGAACCCGGTATCAGCGCACAGTTGGTTGCGGCGATGGAAAGATTAAAGGGCAGGACTCGGGACTGAGGACTTGGGACTGGGTAAATAGCGAAGCAGACGCGAGGTTCCGGATTCCGATTCAGGTTCCTGGCAAGTCCCGAGCCCGCATGGTCGAAGACCGGTTATGGCGAAGCCGGCATCCTTCGGAATCCCCTTGCGGAGCAATCCCGAGTCCTGTTTTCGTGGTCGCAAATCGGGCCACTCACGGCATTCACGATATTCACGGGGGTTTCATGAACGAGCACGTCGAATCACTCAATCACATCAAAACAGTGGCCCTCGACCTCGCGATCAGGTTCGGGCCAAAGGTGTTGGTCGCCATCGGCATCATGGTCGGCGGCTACTTCGCCGGGCGCTGGGTGGGCAGGGTGATGGCCCGCGGTTTGACGAAATTCGATCTTGAACCGCCGGTGCGCGACCTGCTGGTCCGCATCACCCGTATTCTGGTGCTTGGCCTGTTCGCGATCATGGCGCTCCAGAACCTTGGCGTCGAACTGCTGCCGCTGATCGCCGGAATCGGCGTTGCCGGTGCCGGTATTGCCCTGGCGATGCAGGGCGTGCTGGGCAACGTCGTCGCCGGCTTGACAATCATCTTCACGCGACCGTTCCGCGTCGGCGAGTACATCTCGATTGTCGGCGTTGAGGGTACGGTCGAGAACATGACGCTGTTCAACACGACGCTTGCGCACGCAGACCTGTCTCGCGTAGTGATCCCGAACCGCAAGGTTGTCGGCGAGATCCTGCACAACTACGGCAAGATTCGTCAGCTCAGCATCACGGTAGGCGTGGCCTACGACACGGACCTGAACAACGCGCTGGCAACAGTCGGCGAAATCCTGCAGACCAATCCGCGAGTACTCAAGGCGCCGGCGCCGGGAATGGGCATTAGCGTCCTGGCCGACTCGTCGATCAACATTTCCGTGAGCCCGTGGGTAAACGTGCCTGATTTCGGCCCCGCCGGCAGCGAGATCAACAAAGCCATCGTTGAAACCTTCCGCAGCAGATCCATTTCCATCCCGTTTCCGCAGCATGAGGTGCGGATGCTGGCAAACGCCACCTGAGGATTCTGCGGTGCGGTGAGTGTTTTTCTCGAGTGCCTTCGGCTGCGTCTCAAGCCCAGGGAATCTTGTAGACCTTTCCAGTCGCCTTCAAAGCCTCCAGCGTCCACTCCCCGCCTACGCGTGGAATCAGCCATTCCAGGAAGCGCCAGGTATCTTCGTCGACGGCTTCCGGGTCGATGGCATCGAAGCCCGGAACCAGGGCATGGATCTCCACGCCGGAAGGAAACCGCTGCCCGGATCTGGAAATGAATACCACTTCGTACTCGCGTCCCGACGGCGCCCGGAAATACCCCGGCGGCCCGCCATCGGCATGCGCGGCCGTTAATCCGAAGGCGTCGATCAGGGCTTCGCGAAAACCGGCGTAGTGGCCAAGGCGTTCTTCGACCATCACGAAAACACGCCGATACTTTTGCGCACAAATATCCGCGGATGTGATGATTTCGACACTCATGGCTGCCTCCCGCGATCGAGGGCACGCAGGAATTCAAGGATGTGCCCGCAAATTTCCTCCGGCGAATCCTCCTGCAGGAAGTGCGATCCGGTCACCCAGAGGGGTCCCTTCGCGTGCGGCAGCAGCATCTTGAATTTCTGCGCGCATTCCGCAGGAAATACGATTTCTTCCTTACCCCAGACGATCAGCGCCGGGATATTCATACCGGGTAGAGATTGTTCCAGCCAGCGCATGGTCGCGGCCGATCGGTCATCGGATCGCAAAGGAATGAGACGCGGGAATACGCGGGTCAGCAGGCGGCTGTCGTAATCCGGCATCACGAACCGGTATGCCGGCAAGGCTTCTTCGAGAAATTGCTGGCGACGCACGACCGACAGATAGAGCCCGCGCTCCACGAGGATATTGCGCCGCTGGAAAAGATAGGGCCCGACGACAGGCGCATGCATCATGCGCCAGGGAAATACGCCGCTGTGAAAGGCCGTCGGTTCGGGCCACGCCCAGGTGTTCATCACCACCACGGCTTTGAATGCCGTGGGATCGAGCACCGCGCAGGCAAGCCCTGTCGGCCCGCCCCAATCCTGGCAAACCACCGTTGCGCCTCGCAAGCCGAGCCGACGGATGAATTCCGCAAGATTGGCGATATGGTTTTCGAGGCTGAAATCGTGCTCGCGCGCGGGCCGCGCGGAAAGCCCAAATCCGATGTGATCGGGCGCGATTGCGCGATAGCCGGCGGCCACGATGCGCGGAATGAACTTGCGGTACAGAAACGACCAGGTCGGATTGCCGTGCAACAGCAGCACCGGGTCGCCCTCGCCTTCGTCGACATAGTGCATGCGGTGACCATTGACCTGCATGAAGCGGCCTGCAAACGGAAAGTGTTTGCGAATCTCCGGTGGCAGCGCGGAAGCGGGCGTGGATTCGGGAGTCATGGTTGTAGCCTATAAAAAACATTTCACCACGAACGACGCGAAGGTACACGGGGTAATGCAAGAAGCAGGCGAAAAAAAGCCCGGCATAGCCGGGCTTTGTTGCGGACGAGAATCCGGTCAGCCGGTGATCTGCACCAGATGCCGGGTGCTCTCGATCGAGCGGGCGCCGTTGGCCCACTCGATGTAGGCTTCGTCGCCGACGACAGCTTCGACCACGCCGTCGGTACGTTCCAGGACTCCGAAGGTGCCAATCAGATTGACCTTCGCCCGCACCGCAATTCGCGGGCGGCGGGTATCGAACAGGCGGCGGAATGCAGAAATCATCAGTGCTCCTTAAACTTAAAACAGAGAGTGGTTGGACTTGGAGTCCAGCAAACGCAGGCGATACTCGAGCTCGCCCAGGTTCTGGGCCTGAGACAGAAACGCCTCGACTTGCCGATTTTCCTGCCGGGCCAAGTAGTTATCGATGGAATCCAGTAATTTGCTAAATACGTTCATATCGGCCTCCTATGAGCCATTGATACCATTTATTGCACTGCGCCATTATCGGCCTTTCTGGCAAAAGATATACAAGGCAGATTGCATTGCTGCTATGCAATAAATGCGTGTAATTCCAGGGAACTAAGCAGCGGACTTGAAGAACGCGATGAACAAGAGGGAATGAACCGGCAAACGACCTGATCCCGGTCGATGCCGGGTATTCCTAAGCGGCGACGGGCACCCGGCCCGCTGCGTCATTCCGAGGGCTGGGAAGGTTTGGCGGCCTTCGTTTTTTTTTCCGGCGCGGGCTGCTTCGCCGATTCCTGGATCGTCTCGAGAGCCGACTTCTGCATCTCCAGCGTCTTGGCCGTCATCTGCACGAAGGTGAGATTCATCTTCAGCCAGTTTTCCACGGCCTGCAGTTCGTGGATTTTCTTTTCGACCTCTTTCACGTCCATGGTCGGCTGGAACATGCCGGGGATCGGGAACGACATCGGATTCCACATTTTCTGGAAGAACTCGAATAATTCCTTGGAAGAATCTTCAGCCATGTTTTTCTCCGAAAAACCGTGACGGTCGTGAAGGCGTAACGGTTGTGACGAGGTAGTACTTCAAGTATGACAGGACGGAGGCAAAAAAAATGCCGCAGGCTGGCTGCGGCATTCATTTTCTTCACGATTTTGACGTCGTTTCGGTTCTCACCCCGTCACGCCGTCACGATCGTCACGGCCTTTCACATTGTCGGGCCGAGAATCCACGGAGCAAATTCGTCCTCTCCATAACCCATCGCTTCGCTCTTGCTCTGCTCGCCGGAAGCCGTCTTCAAAATGATCTCGAAAAACTTCTGGCCGACTTCCTGGATGCTGGCCTTGCCGTCGACGATCACGCCGCAGTTGATGTCCATGTCGTCTTCCTGCTTGTTGAACATCGCGGTATTCGTTGCGAGTTTCAGTGACGGAGACGGCTTGCAGCCGTAGGCCGAACCACGGCCGGTGGTAAAGCAGATCATGTTGGCGCCGCCGGCGACCTGGCCGGTGGCCGAAACCGGGTCGTAACCCGGGGTATCCATGAACACGAAGCCCTTGGCGCTGACATGCTCGGCGTATTCGTACACGCCCATCATCGCCTGAGTGCCGCCCTTCGCGACCGCACCGAGCGACTTCTCCAGGATCGTCGTGAGACCGCCCGCCTTGTTGCCCGGCGAGGGATTGTTGTTCATCTCGCCGCCGAGCCTGCTGGTGTAGTCCTCCCACCAGTGGATGCGCTCGACCAATTTCTCTCCGATTTCGCGGGTGGCCGCGCGGCGGGTCAGCAGGTGTTCGGCGCCATAAACTTCCGGTGTCTCCGACAAAATCGCGGAGCCGCCGTTGCGCACCAGGATGTCCACCGCGGCGCCGAGCGCCGGGTTGGCGGAAATGCCGGAATAGCCATCGGAGCCCCCACACTGCAGTCCGAGGGTCAGGTGCGCAGCCGGGACGGTTTCGCGCTTCACGTTGTTGGCGTCCGGCAGCAATTCCTTGATGCGCGCGATCCCGTCCGCAACGGTCTTCTTGGTGCCGCCGGTTTCCTGGATAGTGAAGGCCTGCAACTGCCGGGAGCGCTTCAATCCCTGCGCGGCCAGCAGATTGTTGATCTGGTTTGCTTCGCAGCCCAGGCCGATCATCAGCGAGGAGTGGAAGTTCGGGTGGGTGGCGTAACCGGCGAGCACGCGGCGCAGCAGGTCCACCGGTTCACCCTCGGACCCCATGCCGCAGCCGGTCTTGTGATGGATGGGCACCACGCCATCGACGTTCGGATATTGCGCCATGAAGTCTTCATCGAAGAACTTGGCGATGGTGCGACAGACGTGGGCGGAGCAATTGACGCTGGAAATCACGCCGAGATAGTTGCGGGTGGCAACACGGCCGTCTTCGCGGACGATGCCCCGGAACGTAGCCGGCCTGGCGACGTAATCGACCGGCTTGTAATCCGCACAGAATGCGTAATCGCGCTGGAAGTCACCCATGGCCAGGTTGTGTACATGCACATGATCGCCCGCCTTGATCGGCTTCACTGCGAAGCCGATGATCTGGTTGTAGCGGCGCACAGGTGAACCTTCTGCGATGTCGTGGGTAGCGATCTTGTGGCCGGCCGGGACGGTCACGGACGCGCGGATCTTTTCCTTGATGATCTCGGTGCCGGCGGGCAATTCCACCCGGGCGATTACCACGTCGTCGGCGGGATTGAGGCGAATGGTCAGATCGGCGGCTTGCAACATTTTGGGGTCTCCTCGGTGGGCGCTGGCTGGCTAAAGGGAAAATCGGGCCACGCCGTATCAGTTCAAGGCGTCATTTTATGCTGGCGCGCCCGGTTTGGGGGAGCGGCAGTTCCGGGCTACGGTAGCCGGCGGGCGTCGTGTTAGCATTCCCCCTCCCCTGCCGGAGCACGGCATTGCGGCAGAAAAAGTCAACACCCCCGATGAATCCCCGGCTGCTGGTCCTGTGTTTCGGTAACTTCATCATCGGCACCGGCACCCTGATCGTTCCGGGCATGTTGCCGGCACTGGCACGCGGGCTCGGCGTCAACATTCCGGTCGCCGCCCAACTGATCACGGCATTCGCCTTTACAGTCTGCGTTACCGCGCCGCCGCTTGCCGCCCTGACTGCCCGCTTCGATCGACGCGCGCTGCTGGTCACCGTGCAATTGCTGTTCGCCGGGGGCCATCTGGCATCGGCGTTCGCCACCGGCCTGCACGAACTCCTGGCGCTGCGCGTGCTGTCATCGGTTGGCACGGCATTGTTTACCGCGCAGGCGGCTTCCACGGCGGGGCTGCTGGTTCCCACGGAACGTCGCGGCAGTGCGATCGCCTTCGTGTTTGTCGGCTGGTCCATCGCATCGGTTGTCGGCATGCCGCTCGGGGCTTACGTCAGCGAAAGGGTCGGCTGGCCCGCGGGTTTCGTGATCGTCGGAATCGGTGCGCTGCTCGCAGCCTTCCTGGTTCACCTGAAAATTCCCCGCGGCCTGATGATTGCTCCCATCGGCCGCGCCATGTGGGCATCGCTGTTCGGCAACCATCGATTGATGCTGGCCGTCGCCGTCACCGCCGTTCAGGCCGCTGCGCAGTTCACCGTGCTTTCATTCCTGGTCCCCTCGTTCAAAACCATCTTCGGCGCTTCGCCGGAAACCATTTCCCTCCTGCTGGTCGCATTCGGCGTCACCGGCGTTGCAGGAAATATCATCGGCGCGCGAATGGTCGACCGGATCGGGGCCGCGAAAGTCACACTGCTCGGCCTTGGTGCGATGCTGGCGTCGCACGTGCTCTGGCTCTTCGTTCCGGGATCCTGGTTTCTGCTGGTTGCCTTCCTGCTGTTGTGGGGCATCGGCTGCTTCTCGACCAACAGCGCGCAGCAGGCGCGACTGGTCATGCTGTCGCCGCCCCATGCGCCGGTGTCGGTGGCGATGAATTCATCGGCGATGTATTTCGGCCAGGCCGTGGGTACAGCCGCAGGCGCCGCGGTTCTCGCCGGTGTCGCCGGTCCGTTCGGCTATACGGCGCTGGCCCTGATCAGCATTCCGCTGTTCGTCGCTTCCATCGCCGTGTCCCTGCTCGCTGACCGCAAAACCAGCGCCCCTTAAAGATAAAGTTATCAAGCGCTCACCGCAGAGGACGCAGAGGAAGGACAAAACAATTACGTTCGACAGTTAGAATCTCGCGTCAATGGTTATTTCGGCACCGAGCCAGCGTCTAATCCCTGCTTGCTTTTCCTCTTTTTCCTGGTTTTCCTCCGCGTCCTCTGCGCCCTCTGCGGTGAGAGTGTCTTGAAGCTGGTTCAGTGCGACTCGCGTAGCAACGGCGTCCCGCTGCCACCCACCAGAATATCCAGGTCGGCGCCTTCGTCGGCCTGATTCACGTGGTCGACATAGAGCTTGACGTAACCGCGATCCGCCATCGGCTTCGGCGCCTTCCACTTCCTGCGGCGCTGCTCCAGTTCCGCATCGGAAACATCCAGGTGCAATTTGCGTTTCGGCACATCGATTTCGATCATGTCGCCATCCTGCACCAGCGCCAGCGGTCCGCCCGCGGCGGCTTCCGGCGCGCTGTGCAGGACCACGGTGCCATAGGCCGTGCCGCTCATGCGCGCATCCGAGATGCGCACCATGTCGGTAATGCCCTTCTTCAGAATCCTGGCCGGCAACGCGAAGTTGCCGACTTCCGGAAAGCCCGGATAGCCTTTCGGTCCGCAGCCTTTCAGCACCATCACGCAGGTTTCGTCGATCTTCAGCTTCGGATCGTCGATACGTTTCTTGTAGTCCTCGATGCTTTCGAACACCACCGCGCGGCCACGATGTTTCATCAGCTTCGGTGTTGCGGCAGAAGGTTTGATCACCGCACCCTTCGGAACCAGGTTGCCGCGCAATACCGCAATGCCGCCCTGCTTCTTGAACGGCTTTTCAGCCGGGAAGATCACGTTCGGGTTCCAGTTCTTCGCGGTCTTCACATTGTTCCAGATCGTGTCGCCGCTTACCGTCAGCGCGTTCTTGTGCAGCAGGCCCGCCTTGCCGAGCTCGCGCAGCACCACCGGCAGCCCGCCGGCATAATAGAAGTCTTCCATCAGGTATTCCCCGGAAGGCATCAGGTTCACGAGGCAAGGCAGCTTGCGGCCCAGCCGATCCCAGTCGTCCAGCGTGAGCTTCACGCCGATGCGGCGCGCGAGCGCGAGCAAGTGCACCACCGCGTTGGTCGAGCCGCCGATCGCCCCGTTCACGCGGATCGCATTCTCGAACGCCTGCCTGGTCAGGATTTTCGACATTCGCACATCTTCGTCGACCAGTTGCACGATGCGCCGTCCGGCCATATGCGCCAGCACGTAGCGGCGCGAATCGACCGCGGGAATCGCGGCGTTGGTCGGCAACGCCATGCCCAGCGCTTCAGCCATCGACGCCATCGTCGATGCGGTACCCATGGTCATGCAGTGCCCTGCGGAACGCGACATCGCCTGCTCGGCCTCCATCAGGTCATCGTCGTTCATCTCGCCGGTCTTGAGCATTTCCTTGAACTTCCAGACATGCGTGCCCGAACCGACGGTCTGATCGCGCCAGCGGCCATTGAGCATCGGTCCGCCGGAGACAACCAGCGCCGGCACGTCGCACGAGGCCGCACCCATCATCAGCGCCGGCGTGGTCTTGTCGCAGCCGGTCAACAGGATCACACCGTCGAGCGGATTGGCGCGGATGGATTCCTCGACATCCATGGCGGCAAGATTGCGGAACAGCATCGCCGTCGGTCGCATGACCGGCTCGCCCAAAGACATTACCGGAAACTCCAGCGGAAAACCGCCCGCTTCCAGCACGCCACGCTTCACCCGGTCGGCGATCTGTCGAAAGTGCGCATTGCAGGGTGTGAGCTCCGACCAGGTGTTGCAGATGCCGATGACCGGGCGGCCGTCGAACAGATGCGGCGGCAGGCCCTGGTTCTTCATCCACGAGCGATGCACCATGCTGTCGATGCCCGGTCCGCCGAACCAGTTATAACTACGCAGTTTTTTCTTCGCAGCCATTATTTCCTCTCTCCCCGGAACAGATCAGAAATCTTCAACACGAAGGGCACGAAGTGACACGAAGGAAGATCAAGGTCGAATTCCCATTGGAGGACTGATGAATTTTTAGCATCCCGCTCGATCGACGATGCTCTTGAATCAATCCTTATTTCGTTTTTCCTTCGTACCCTTCGTGTCCTTCGTGTTGAACGCACTTGAATTCTATTCTTTTACCGCGCCGGTCATGCCGGCGACGTAGTACTCGACGAAGAAAGAATACATCACCGCGACCGGCAGCGATCCGACCAGCGCGCCCGCCATCAATGCGCCCCAGTGGTAGACGTCGCCTTCCACCAGTTCGGTGATCACGCCCACCGGAACGGTTTTATTCTCCGACGCCGAGATGAAAGTCAGGGCGTACAGGAATTCGTTCCAGGACAACGTGAATGCGAAGATTCCCGCCGAGATCAGGCCCGGCACGGACAGGGGCAGGATGATTCTGGTCAGGATCTGCCAGCGCGTTGCGCCGTCGATCAGCGCGCATTCTTCCAGTTCAAACGGGATCGAACGAAAATAGCCCATCAACAGCCAGGTGCAGAACGGGATCAGGAAGGTCGGGTACGTCAGGATCAGCGCCCAGCGCGTGTCGAATATGCCGATCTGGAACACCATCATCGCCAGCGGAATGAACAGGATCGACGGCGGTATCAGATAAGCCAGGAAAATCGCCAGGCCGGTCTGGCGGGAGCCCTTGAAGCGCAGGCGCTCGATCGCATATGCCGCGAATACACTCGCGGCCAGCGAGACGATGGTCGCAGTCACCGACACGATGATCGTGTTCCACATCCATTTCGGATACGACGTTCCGAAAAACAATTTCCGGAAATGATCGAGCGTGGGCTCGGCGACCCAGAACGGATTGCCGCCGGTGGACAACAGTTCCGCGTTCGGCTTGAACGACGTGACCACCATCCAGTAGAACGGGAACAGCAATACGAACAGGAAGACCAGCAAGGGAATGTAAACCGTCACCCAGCGCCGGGGAAGGGATTCGAGGTACTGCATGCCTTCTTTGTGCTCGGCGTTTGCCATCGTTCTCGTGAATGCCGTATCAGTTCCTCGTCACGACCGTTACGTCGTTATGGGCAAAGCCCGGTTATGGTCGAAGACCGGTATCCCGTGGAATCCCGCCGGCGGGCACGTTCGTCACGATTCATTTGTCGCTTCCCCCCTGCTGCCACCTCCTGCGCTGCAATCCGAAATAACTGAACAGGATCGCTGCCAGCAGGAACGGGATCATCGCCGTGGCGATGGCCGCGCCTTCGCCGAGCGCGCCGCCGGGAATCGCGCGCTGGAAGGACAGCGTCGCCATCAGGTGGGTCGCATTGATCGGACCGCCGCGCGTCAGCACCCAGATCAACTGGAAATCGGTAAACGTAAACAGCACCGAGAACGTCATGACGACGGCGATGATCGGCGACAGCATCGGCAGCGTCACATGCCGGAACTGCTGCAGCGGCGTGGCGCCGTCGATGCTGGCCGCCTCGTACATCGACGGCGGGATGGTCTGCAGGCCTGCCAGCAGACAGATGGCGACGAACGGCACGCCGCGCCAGATGTTGGCAATGATGGTCGACATCCGCGCCAGGTTCGGCTCGCCCAGGAAATTGATGTATTGATCGATCAGCCCCATTTTTACCAGCACCCAGCTGACGATCGAGAACTGCGCGTCGTAGATCCACCAGAACGCGATCGCCGACAGCACCGTGGGTACGATGAAGGGCAGCAACACGATGGCCCGCACGAAGGACTTGAACGGGATGTGCTTGTTGAGCAGGAGTGCCAGCCACAGGCCAAGCGCGAACTTGATCACGCTCGCTACCAGCGTGTAGACAAAGGTATTGAACACCGACAGGCGGAACACGCTGTCGGTCACCAGGTATTGGTAGTTTTCGATGCCGATCCATTCGCCTACGCGACCTATTTTGGCGTCCGTGAAACCGAGCCAGACCCCGAGACCCAGCGGGTAGGTCAGGAAAAACAACAGCAGTGCTGCAGCGGGCAGCATGAACAGCAGCCCGAGGACGTTGCGGTTGTCGAAGAAGCGGGAAGCGGCACTCATGCGCTAGCGGTAATAATGTTTCGCCCGCTTCTCCGCCTTTTCCATGGCTTCCTTTACGGACATGTTTCCGGATGCAGCTTCCGCCACCATGTTAACGACGACGAAATCGGCCATGCATCCGGCCGACGCGCCACCCAGCGTTCCCGCATAGCCGTTCGGCAGCATGTTCTTGCAGGTGTATTTGAACGGCGTGCTTTTCGGATCGTCGGTCCACACCGGATTGCGCTCGTAGAAAGTCAAGGGCTGCACGACGAAGCTGATCGACGCTTTCTGCCAGGCCTCGTACTGCTCCTTCTCCATCATGAAGCGCAAATATTCCTTTGCGGCACTCGGATACCGGGTGTATTTGAAGATCACGCAGGTAAAGAACAGCGCGCTCATCGTCTGATGGCCGACAGGGCCGACCGGAAACGCCGCGTGGTTCATGTCTTTGGCGATCGCCTGCAGCTTCGGATCCGGCGAATTCTTCGCCGCGATATAAATGGAAATGCCATTGGCGGTCAGGCTGATTTCACCGGACAGGAAAGCCTTGTTGTTGTTCGGATCCAGCCAGGACAGCGTTCCCGGAATGAAGGTGGGGTACAGCTCCTTTGCGTACTCCAGCGCTCTTGCGGTTTCCTTGCTGTTGATAGCGACCTTGTTCTGCTCGTCCACCATCCTGCCGCCGAAGGCCCAGAGCAGCCAGTGGCACCATCCGTTGGCGTCTCCCGTGGCGTTGCCAAGCGCGAAGCCCGCCGGCGTGCCGTTCTTCTTCAGATTCTGGCAGAGCTTGAGGAATCCATCGGTGTCCTTCGGAAATTCCCTGAAGCCGGCCGCCTTCATGTCGCTCTCCCGATAGTTCATGCAATTGCCGCCAGAGCCCAGCGGCAGCGCGATCCAGCGCCCGCCGCTCCTTCCATATGCCAGCGCGCTTGGATACCAGGGCCCGTATTTCCTGCCGAGGTATTCGCACAAGTCGCCGACGTCGAGCAGCTTGTCCGGATATTGATGCGAATCGTCGTTGGTCGAGAGGATGATGTCCGGACCGTTGCCGATGTTCGCGGCCACGGCGGCCTTGGGGCGCACGTCTTCCCAATTCTCCGCATCAATGGAGACTTCGATGCCGGTCTTCCCGGTGAATTGCTTCGTATTCGCCAGCCATTGGTCCTCGTCGCCCTGCACGAAACGCTTCCAGCGCAATACGCGAAGTTTCGCACCGGCTTCGGCCTTGAAAGATAACTCCTGCGCCGTCGATTCGCGCGCCAGCATGGGCGCGCCGAGCGCGGCACCCGTGGCAGCGGTTGCCTGCAAAAAATGACGCCTCGTGATTCGAGTCACTTTGGCTCCTTACCGGTGTCGTTTCAGGCGATCCGGGTCCCCGACGCCGGATCGAACAAGTAGCTCTTGCCGTCGGCCGGCCTGAGATCGATGGTGTCGCCGGGCCGGAACGCGTGACGTTCGCGCGATACCGCGGTGACGTCCTGGCCCGCAATCCGGCAATACACCTGCGTGTCCGCTCCCGTCGGTTCCACCACGACAATCTGCGCCTTTACGCAGGATCGGCCGATTTCGAAATGTTCGGGACGCACCCCGATGACGACATCGCGCCCATCGGCCTCGCCGGTTGCCGGCGCCGGCAGGACGCAACCCGCCGCGATCTGTACGCCACGGCCGGCCCAATCGGTAACGAGTCTGCCCGGCAGAAAATTCATCGCTGGCGAGCCGATGAAACCGGCGACGAAAAGATTGGCTGGATGGTCGTAGAGCTCGAGCGGCGTGCCGGTCTGCTCAACTTTTCCGCCGTTCATCACGACGATCTTGTCGGCCATGGTCATCGCCTCGATCTGGTCGTGCGTGACATAGATCGACGTCGTTTTCAGCCGCTGGTGCAGTTCCTTGATCTCGGTGCGCATCTGCACGCGCAGCTTGGCGTCGAGATTGGACAGCGGTTCGTCGAACAGGAACACCTGCGGATCGCGCACGATCGCGCGCCCCATCGCCACGCGCTGGCGCTGGCCGCCGGAAAGCTGCCGCGGATAGCGATCGAGGTAATCCGTGAGTCCGAGGATTTTCGCCGCCTTGTCCACCCGCTCGCGAATCTCTTCCTGGCTTCGTCCCGCCAGTTTCATCGAAAAGGCCATGTTGTCGATGACCTTCATGTGCGGATACAGCGCGTAGTTCTGGAACACCATCGCAATGTCGCGTTGTTTGGGCGCGACGTTATTGACCACGCGGTCGCCGATGCGCACCTCCCCGGCGCTGATTTCCTCGAGGCCCGCGATCATGCGCAGCAGCGTGGATTTTCCGCAGCCGGACGGGCCGACCAATACCACGAACTCGCCATCGGAAATGGAAACATCGACGCCATGCACGACCTGGGTGTTGCCGAAGGATTTGCGGACCTGGCGGAGCTCGACCGACGCCATTCGCGTCTATCCTGGAACTCGCGGATCTGCCGATCGCGCTGCGCAACTGGACAGGTGCGCAGGAAGGATGGCCTCAAGGTCCATCGCGATTCCCCTCCGGTTCGGATAGATATGCGATTCAGTTTAATGGAAACCGCAGCGCAGCAACAAGGCCGGTATCCGTGCAGTCAAAGAGCCGGCCTTCGCCTGTGGCATACTTACATCCCTTCGCAAGCTTCAAACAGAAATATTAAGGGGGGAGCGTGGCTGGAAGATTGAGCGGTAAGGTTGCGTTCGTGACTGCCGCAGCACAGGGTATCGGCCGCGCAACCGCGCTGGCTTTCGCGCGCGAGGGTGCGCGCGTCTGGGCGACCGACATGAACGAAACAAAACTCGCCGAACTCAAGGGCACGCCGGGCATCGAGGTACGCAAGCTGGACGTACTCAAAGACGCCGATGTGTCGAAACTGGCAGCCGAAGTCGGCGCGCCAAACGTCATTTTCAATTGCGCTGGATTCGTGCATCACGGCACCATCCTGCAGTGCGCCGACAAGGACTGGGATTTCTCGTTCAACCTCAATGTGCGCAGCCACTACGTCGTGATCCGCAGCTTCCTGCCGAAGATGCTGGAAGCAGGCGGGGGCTCGATCATCAACGTCGCGTCGGTCGCCGGCTCCATCAAGGGCATTGCCAATCGCTTTGTCTACGGCGCATCCAAAGCGGCGGTCATCGGTCTCACCAAATCCATCGCCATCGACTACGTCAAGCAAGGTATCCGCTGCAACGCGCTGTGCCCTGGCACGGTGGATACGCCGTCGCTGGGCGATCGCATCAATGCATTCGACGATCCGGTGCAGGCACGCAAGGATTTCATCGCCCGCCAGCCGATGGGACGGCTCGCGAAAGCCGACGAACTCGCCGAGATTTCCGTTTTCCTTGCCTCCGACGAATCGGTATTCATGACCGGCCAGGCCGTCATCATGGACGGCGGAATAACGATTTAATTCAACCGCGCAGACACGAAGGGACACGAAGGAAAAGCAAGAAAGGTTCACGAAGGATCTCCAGCAGTTGGTCAATTCTTTTCGATGATTGCCGCAGATTTCTTCCCGTTTTCCCTCGTGTACCTTCGTTTTTCCTTCGTGCCCCTTCGTGTGAAATGACTTTGTCCTTTACAGCAGGAGATAAAAATGAAACTGGTACGTTACGGAGAAGCAGGAAAAGAGAAGCCCGGCATTCTGGACGCGCAGGGTGCGATCCGCGATCTTTCAGGCGTGGTCAAGGACATCGATGCAGCGACCGTCTCGCCGGAAGGCATCGCCAAGCTCAAAGGCGTGAACGTGGACAGCCTGCCCAGGGTGAGCGGCAATCCGCGGCTGGGTTCGCCTATCGCGAACGTACCGAAACTGATCTGCATCGGACTCAACTATGCCGATCACGC
>DATFUO010000073.1:0-2695 GCA_035260785.1 Burkholderiales bacterium | reverse complement strand
AGATTCTGCGCGACCTGAGCCGCGATTTCACCAAAAACCCGCCGGCGCAGTTTGCCGACGATCCGGGCGGCCTGGGCATACCCTTCGATAACCGCGGACACGGCACCGCCACGCTCTGCATCCTTGCCGGCGGCCCGGTTCCGTTGCTTTCGGGCAAACCCCTGGGCGGCGCCCCCGACGTTGCCGTGCTGCCCCTGCGCATCTCTGAGCGGGTCGTGATTCTCGGAATCGACGCGCTGCCTCAGGCCGTCCATTACGCCATCGACCAGGGCTGCGACATCATTACGCTTTCGATGGGCGGCGTGGCCAGCAGGTTCTGGGTTGACGCTTATAACCGCGCTTATGAAAAGGGCGTCTTCTGCGTTGCCGCCGCCGGCAACCACCTGAAGCTGGGCAGCGTTCCGGCCACGCCTGACAGCACCGTTTATCCGGCGCTCTTCAACCGCGTGATTTCCGCAACCGGCGTCATGGCCGACGGACTTCCCTACAACCTTCCCGGAACGATGTCGGGCAACCGAGGTCCGCACGACAAGATGCGCACTGCGCTCGCGGCCTACACGCCCAACATCCCCTGGGCGGAATTCCAGTGCCCCGACGACATCAGTCAGGATGGCGCAGGCACCTCCGCGGCGGCGCCGCAGATCGCCGCCGCTGCCGCCCTCTGGCTGCAGGTGAACGGCGCACAGTATGAAAACCGGAAAGACTGGCGCCGCGCCGAAGCCGTTCGCCAGGCGCTGATGCAATCCGCCAAATCGCCGGGCTCACACTACGAGCAGCTCGGCCGCGGAATCGTGCAGGCCATGGCTGCGCTCAGGGTGAATCCGCAAAACCTGATCATCGAGCCCCCGGACGCAATCTGGTTCCCGTGGCTGAGGACCGTCGCCGGCCTCGGCATTCAGCCTTCCACCGAGCCCGCCGATTCTCTCGAACAAATGCTGCACGTCGAGTTTGCGCAGCTGACCCTGCTCGATCCGGGCCTGGTGCCCCTGGTGCGCAAGGGAGTCAACCTTCTTTCCGGCAGCGAACAGGCCCAGGTGCGCGAATATCTTATCGAGCAGAGCCAGATGGCCTCGCCGCAACTGAAACACTATCTGAAGTCCGGGGCCGCAGCGGCCGCGCCGCCATCCGGGCCGCCGAAAGTGAAACGCGAAGGCGGGCCGCCGGGCACACCGCCGCCGACCACTCGCGAGATGGCGGCCATGCGGCGTCCGTGGAGTCCGCCTGCCCCGAAGACCCGGCGACTGAAGGTCTACGCCCTCGATCCTTCTTATGCGATTCAGCAATCGACCGTTGCCCTTGCTCATACGACCATCGAAATCCCGTGGGAGCCCGACCTTGCTCCCGGCCCCGTCGACAGCTATCTGGAAGTAATCGACTACGATCCGGCGGGCCGCTGTCTCTACCAGCCCGTCGACCTGAACGACAAGCTTCTCCTGGTGCAGGATGGCCTCAGCCCTTCGCCCGGCAATCCGCAGTTCCATCAGCAGATGGCCTATGCCGTCGCGCGCAAGACCATCGACATTTTCGAATCCGCCCTGGGACGCAAGATCTTCTGGACCGGACCGCCGCTCGATTGGGAGCCGAAAACCGCGCTGGCCGACCCCGGCGACGTGCAAAAGAAAGCCGAGTTGGAAAAGCACAAGACTGAGATGCACAACAAATACCGGGGCGCCGCCAACGACAACGTCTTCGTCGAGCGGCTGCGTATCTACCCGCACGCCATGCGCCTGCAGAACGCCTACTACAGCCAGCGCAAGGGCTCGCTGCTCTTCGGCTACTTCCCGTCTCAGGATGAAGACCGCTTCGGCGACGAGATCGTCTTCTCCTGCCTCTCCTATGACATCATCGCCCACGAAACCACCCACGCCATTCTCGATGGAATGAACCGGACTCTGGTGTATCCCACCAACCCTGACGTGCTCGCTTTCCACGAGGCCTTTGCCGACATCGTCGCGCTGCTGTCGCGCTACCAGATGAAAGAGATCGTTGCCAGTCAGATCGCGGCCTCGCGCGGCAACCTCAATTCGGCATCCATTCTGGGCCAACTGGGCCGGGAATTCGGCATCGGCGCCGGTCGCTTCCGGGCGCTCCGCAGTTACCTGGGCCGCACGATGGAAGAGTTCCGTGCCGTAACACGGCGCGACCCGATCTCGCGCTATGCCACCGACCAGGAAGTCGCGTCAGCCGCCCAGGAAGCCGAAAAGAACCCCTCGTACCGGCGTGAACAAGTCTGGCAGAAGACCGAGCCCGATCCGCGTAAACTCCGCGATACGCCCGAGCCGCACGACCGCGGCGCGATTCTGGTGGCCGCGGTCTACGGGGCACTGGTTTCGATCTACGAGACGCGCGCCGCCGGCCTGCTGCGTCTCGCCAATCCCGGCGAAGGCGCGGGCTGCTGCCGCGAGAACCTCGCTCCGGAACTGGTGGAGCTGCTCACCGACCGCCTCATCCGCTGCGCATCGCAGGTGCTCGAAATGTGCATCCGCGCCATCGACTACCTGCCGCCCACGGATATCACCTTCGGCGAATACCTGCGCGCCATCGTTACCGCCGATTTCGACATCGTGCCGGAAGACCGCCACCACTATCGTGTCGCCTTCATCGAATCGTTCCGCAACTGGGGCATCAAGATCGACGGCATCCAGAGCGCCGCGGAAGACAGCCTGCTCTGGCAGGGGCTCAATCCCGGCTCGTT
>DATFUO010000072.1:0-5782 GCA_035260785.1 Burkholderiales bacterium | reverse complement strand
CACGCCACGCGCCTTGTAGGGCGCGATCCGGGTGTAAGGCGTATAGGTGTGGCCGAGTACTGTGTAGGGTCGACTGGTGGACCTGTTGATCGGCTCGATCTTCGGTGCAGGTTCGGGAATCGAGTCGAGATTCACCGGTGGATTGGGCCCGGGGCCGTCGTCCAGGTAGTAACCGCCGGGCTTCGACGTTCCTGGACGTGAGGGGGCGCTGCCACAGCCGGCGAGTGTGATTGCAACTAATGTCGCGATGACTATCGCGGAGGGGCGAGGGGCGAGGGGCGCCCGACTTCGCCGGATACCGGGCATTGCCCATAAGGGACGAGAGAAGGAGTCAGGCATCGAGCGTCCTTCGTTCATAGTCAATTGCAGAGCTCTGCATTTTTGAAGTCTCTTTTCCCTCGTCCCTTATGGGCAACGCCCGGTATCCCGCGAAGCGGGGCGCCCTACGTCTGAACAAGACGTCGATGCGTGTGAATGCTCATCAGCAGCCCGACACCGAACAATATTGTCACGAGCGAGGTGCCGCCGTAGCTGATCAACGGCAGCGGCACGCCGACCACCGGCAGGATTCCGCTGACCATGCCCATGTTGACGAACGCGTAAGTGAAGAAGGTCAGCGTGATCGCACCGGCGAGCAGCCGGGTAAACAACGTCGGCGCGTTGGCGGCTATCACCAGGCCGCGGCCGATCACCAGCAGGAACAGCACCATCAACACCAGGTTGCCGACCAAGCCGAACTCTTCGGCATAGACCGCAAAAATGAAGTCGGTGGTCCGCTCCGGCAGGAAGTCGAGGTGGGCCTGGGTTCCGTTGAGCCAGCCTTTGCCAAAAAAACCTCCCGAGCCCAGCGCGATGGTCGACTGGATGGTGTGGTAGCCCGCGCCAAGCGGATCCTGGGACGGATCGAGCAAGGTCAAGACACGCTGGCGCTGATAGTCGTGCAGCATCGACCATAGAAAAGGCAGGCTCGCGCCCCCCAGCAGGCCGAGCCCCACCAGGATTTTCCAGGACAGGCCGGCCAGGAACAGCACGTAGAATCCCGCGGCGGACACCAGCAGCGCGGTGCCGAGGTCGGGCTGACGTGCGATGAGCAGCACCGGCACGATAACGAGCACGGCGCCAATGAAGAAATTGCGCGCCTTCAGGATCGCTTCGTAGCGATCGAAATACCACGCAAGCAGCAGCGGCACGGCGACTTTCATGAGTTCCGAAGGCTGAATGCGCGTGAAGCCGAGATTGAGCCAGCGACGCGCACCATTGACCACTTCTCCGGCGAGCGCCACACCGATCAGCAAAACCAGGCCGACCACGTACAGCGGCAGCGCGATGCGCGAAAGATAATGCAGCGGGACATTGGCGGCAATCCACATGACGGCCAGTGCAGCGCAGATATTGACGATCTGGCCCGCGACCCGCTCGAAACTTTCGCCCGAGGCGCTGAACAGGGTGATCAGCCCCATCACCAGCAGGGATGCGACCAACCCCATCAGGTAACGGTCGACGTGCTTGACCAGGTAAGCCAGCAGCCGGTTAATCATTCGCCTGTTCCTCTTCCTTGGCACTCGGCTTGGGCGGCGCCGGCTCCTTGCCGAGCAGATAATAATCCAGCACCTGGCGCGCAATCGGTGCCGCCGTGCTGCCGCCGTGGCCGCCGTTTTCCACCAGGATCGCCAGCGCGATCTTCGGATCGTCGGCCGGCGCGTAAGCGATGAAGAGCGCGTGATCGCGATGTCGTTCGTTGACGCTCTTTTCGTCGTACTTCTGTCCCTTCAGGCCAATTACCTGCGCAGTACCGGTCTTTCCGGCAAAAAGATACTTCGCGTTCAGGCCCGCCCAGCCCGCCGTGCCGCCCGGTTTTGTGACATCGACCATAGCATCGCGCACGCGTGCGACGTTTTCCGTCGAAAGGGGAATTTCCGCTCTGGGTTGCGGCTCGATGACCGTAATGGCATCGGTCTGGCTGTCCCGGATCTGCTTGACCAGATGCGGGCGGAACACACGGCCGTCATTGGCGAGAATCGCCGTGGCAAACGCGAGTTGCAGCGGCGTGGTTAGCATGTAGCCCTGCCCGACGCCGATCGAGATGGTGTCGCCGACGAACCACTTCTGCTGAAAGCGCCGCTGTTTCCATTCCTGGGAAGGCAGCAGGCCCGCGACCTCCCCGTCGATGTCGATGCCACTCAGCTTGCCGAAGCCGAACTGGCCGATGAATTGGTGGATCGCATCGATGCCCAGATCCTGCGCCAGTCCGTAGAAATAGGTGTCGCAGGACTGCACGATAGCCTTGTGCAAATCCACCATGCCGTGACCGCCGGCTTTCCAGTCGCGGTAGACGTGTCCGCCGCCGCCGCTCAGGACGAAATAACCGGGATCGCTGATGGTAAATCCGGGCTTGCGCCTGCCCAGCTCAAGGCCGGCCAGCGCCATGAACGGTTTGAACGTGGAGCCCGGCGGATACATGCCCTGCAACGCACGATTGTTGAGCGGATGGTCGGGCGAATTGTTGAGCACATCCCAGTTCTGTGGATCGATGCCTTCGACGAAGAGGTTCGGATCAAAGCCGGGCCTGGACACCAGCGCCAGTACGCCGCCGGTCGACGGCTCGATCGCCACCAGCGATCCGCGATGTTCGCCGAACGCCTGCTCGGCGACCTGCTGCAGCTTCGCGTCGAGCGCCAGCGTGAGATTATTGCCCGAAACCGGGAGAATGCTGCGCAGGGTTCGTACCGATTTCCCGTTGGCATCGGTTTCGACATGCTCGTAACCGGTAACCCCGCGCAATTCCTTTTCGTAGCGCTGCTCGAGCCCGACCTTGCCGATGTAGTCGGAAGCGCTGTAATTGGCGGCGGTACCCTGGTCCCTCAGATCGTCGACGTCGTTGTCGCTGATGCGCCCGATGTAGCCGACGACATGCGAGGCGATCTCGGCGTTCGGATAATGGCGGAACAGCCGGGCATTGATCTCCACGCCCGGAAACCGGTAGTTGTTCACCGCGAAGCGCGCCACTTCCTCGTCGTTGAGCCGCGTGCGGATCGGGATGCTCGCGAAATCATGCCCCTCCTCGAGCAGCTTCTGAAAGCGCTTGCGGTCTTTCGGCGTAACTTCCACCAGTTTGGAAACATCGGTGATGGTCTGTTCGAGGTCGCCCACCAGGGACGGCGTGATTTCCAGCGTATAGGCCGCGAAGTTGTGCGCCAGCACGACACCATTGCGGTCGAGGATCAGTCCGCGATTGGGCACCACCGGCACGATGAAGATGCGGTTCTGCTCGGCGAGCGTGTGGTAGTAGTCATGCTGGATGACCTGCACATAGAAGAAGCGCACGAGCAGGACGAAGAAAGCGAACAGCACCACGCTTCCGGCGATCGCCAGCCTCAGCTGGAAGTAATACAGCTCGCGCTGATGATCGCGAAGCTCGACGGAACGATTCATCGCCCGCCGGCAGTCGAGGCCGGAAATCTTGTGCGTCCGCTCACGTGTCGTCCGGGTCGTGCCGCTGGCGCAACGGAATCTTCAGGAGCAGATCGGTCGCAGGCCACAACAGCGCGCCGGTTACGCTGGATATGAAATACCACCAGCCGGGAAATTGTCCGCCCGCCGCGTCGCGCACGCCAAGCACGATCAGTTGCATGATCAGCAGGATCGGCAACAGATGCAAAATCTGGTGGCGCTTGTCGAACATCGACACCCGCCGGTGCAGGGCAATCGCCGTGAACATCATCACCGAGTAGGCAAGCGCATGCTGTCCGAACAGGCTGCCGTCGGCAACATCCATCGCCAGCCCCAGCAGCCACGCCGGCAGAAAGCCGATCTTGCGCGGCTGGTTGATGCCCCAATAAAGCAGCACGAGCGCGACGAAATCCGGACGCAGGACCAGCACCCAGCCGGTCAGCGGCAGCAGATTGATCATCAAGGCGACAAACAGGGTGATCGCTATGTAGAGCGGCCGCACCGGCAGCAGGATCTCCTCGCTGCCGCTCAACCTGCCGAACATCGGCGTGCGCATCATGCGCCTTTCCTCGGCTTCTTCACCTTGCCCTTTTTGGTTTCCGGCGCGACCGGATAGTCGGGCAGCGGCGCGAGCCGGGACATCACCAGGACCTGCCGGTTGCGGTTCATCCCCGCCGCCGGGGTGCAGGTGATCCTGGCGAAGGGATAAGCCGCATTGCGCTCGATGTTGGAAACGACCGCGACCGGCAGTCCGGACGGATAGACGCCGTCGATCCCGGAAGTCACCAGCACGTCACCGTTCTCGATGTCGGTGTTGACCGGCATGAAACGCAGATCGAGTGCACCGTCATAGCCGATGCCGAAAACGGCGGCGCGCAATCCGTTGCGCACCACCTGCACCGGTACCACCTGTTCACGATCGCTGATCAGCGCGACTTCCGACGTCCAGGGAAACGCGCGCGTGATCTGCCCGATGAGTCCGGTGTCGTCCACGACGGCGGCGCCTTCTTCGATCCCCTGCGAGGAACCCTTGTCGAGGATCACCTTGCGGCTGAACGGATCGCGCCCGACGTAGAGGATTTCGGCGACTGTTGACGTCTGTTCGGCGCGCTCCTGCATTTCCAGCAATTGCCGGAGGTGCTGGTTTTCCGCGATCAGGGCCTGCTGCGACTGTACTTGCCCGGCCTGGAGGAAATTTTCGTGCGAAAGACGGTCGTTTTCGCGCTGAAGGTAGGACTGGGATACAAAGAAGTTACCGATGCGGGAGACGACCTGGCCGGGCGTGTCGGCAAGCTCCTGCAATGGGTAGAGCAGGACGGCGATGGCCTTGCGCATTGCTTCCATGTAGTGGAAGCGGGCGTCGGCGTACAGCAGGACCAGGGACAGCAGTGCGAAAAAACCGAGGCGGGCAAGGAGGCTGGGGCCCCGTTTGAAGAATGGCGGCGGCGTATATTCCATCCTAGGGACTAGGGACGCGGGATGAGGGGGGAGACCTAAAACCTGAGGGGTACAACTGCTGCCGGAGGAGTGTCCTGCGAAGATCCAACGTGATTGCTGGAATTTCCCGCTTTTCCCTCACCCCTCTGCCCTCGTCCCTTATGGCCGGAGGCCGGTATCCCGCGACGCGGGGCGTCCTCCAATGAAATCGTTAGTCGTTCGTGAAGATGGTGGCCAGTTTGTCGACCTTTTCCAGCGCGCGGCCGGAGCCGCGCACCACGCAGGTAAGCGGGTCGTCGGCGACGATCACCGGCAACCCGGTTTCTTCCATCAACAAGCGGTCGATGTCGCGCAGGAGCGCGCCGCCGCCGGTCAGCACCATGCCTTTTTCCGCAATGTCCGCGCCGAGTTCCGGCGGCGTCTGTTCGAGGGCCGACTTGACCGCGCTGACTATGCTGTTGAGCGGATCGGTCAGCGCTTCGAGGATTTCGTTGCTCGAAATGGTAAAGCTGCGCGGAATGCCTTCCGCCAGATTGCGGCCCTTGACCTCTTTTTCGCGCACTTCGGAGCCGGGGAAGGCCGAACCAATTTCCTTCTTGATTTCTTCGGCCGTGGTTTCGCCGATCAACATGCCGTAATTGCGGCGGATGTAATTGATGATCGCCTCGTCGAACTTGTCGCCACCCACCCGGACCGAACCGGAATAAACGATGCCGCCCAGCGAGATCACGCCCACCTCCGTGGTGCCGCCACCGATATCCACCACCATGGAGCCGGTGGCCTCTTCGACCGGCAAACCGGCGCCGATCGCGGCCGCCATCGGCTCCTCGATCAGTTCGACTTTGCGCGCGCCGGCGCCGTAAGCCGACTCGCGGATCGCACGGCGCTCGACCTG
>DATFUO010000071.1:0-3020 GCA_035260785.1 Burkholderiales bacterium | reverse complement strand
GTAGCCCAGCTCATCCGCGCGCCGCGCGAGCGCCAGCGTCTCCTCGATCGCGCGCCGCGCGTCGTGGCCGCTGATGATCGGGGACTGGTCGAGGACAGAAAGGCGCATGGGAATTCGGGGCCAGGGTCGTAATTATTTGCGCTCGGGCCCGCCTCGACGGCGGCTTTCAACGGTTTACTTGGATGGAGTCGTACACGCTTGCGCCGCAGCCTTAGTGCACCCTTCAGTGCAGACCGCCTCGCCGTACCGGTCCAGTGCAGCCGACCCCTTCGGGATGCGCGAGCAGAAAACCTCCCCCTTGATGTCGGTGACGCATTGTCCCGGGCCGCAAACGGGCACCTGATAGCGGTCGACCAGGATGCCGCCATCGGGCGGAGAGCACCTGAGGTCCCCGACGCGGTCCTTGACGCACGTCCCGCCGGACTGCGAACGCGCCGATGGAGCAGTGCAGATGGCGCCAACCGCCGCCAACACAACGATCAGCCTTGCAGCCGATGACCTACCCATCTCGTTTTGCGCCGCTCGGTGCGCTCCCGGCGGGCTTCGTTTGCGTTTCGTCGGGTTTTTTGTAATCGCCGATGACCCCCTTCAGGGGGCAGACAGTGAATGCCGGACACTTCTTGCAGCCAACTGCTAAGGCGACTGGGCATAGCGTCATTTCAATCCTCCTAGTTATTCGACCATCGCTCCGTTCGGCAATGCATACAGGGCATCGACCGTGCGCAGATCGCGCGTGGATGCGCGGACCTTGGTCACGCCCGCGCGGTATTGCGGGAACATGATGTCGTTTTCCGAGTCGCTGTGCATGAGGCCCAGGGCATGTCCCATTTCGTGCATTGCAACGGCCTTGACTTGCGTCAACATCGCCTGGCCCGTCCCGCGCTCCGCGGTGATCGCCCTGACCTGCGCCAGTAACGCGGCGGGATTGGCTGTTGGGCCCAGGAGTGGTCCTGCCCCCGCGATCGGTGGAACGACGACCGCCAGACCATCGACGCCGTACACGTAACGCTTGCCGTCGACCGTGCCTCGCTGGTTCAGCACACCCGCCTGGTCGCCGTACAAACCCTGCGTCCACACCACACCGATGTCCCAGAACCGGAAAGTGAAATCGCCGGTATCGATGACCAGCGGGAACGGATGACCGTCCCATTCCATGATCCCCTCGATGGCTGCAGCGCGAATCTCGCGCGCCGTTTCTGCGTCCACGAATTCGGGCAGCCGCACGCGCACCCGAAGCTTGCCTTTGTCGAGCTGCCAGCGCGTGACCTGGAACGAATTGCGCCCGGCGCAGAGGTAGCCAGCGCCCCGACAGACCGCGGCGCCACTCAGTGTTTCGCCCACGCCTTCTTCGAGCGCCGGCGCGGGACACGCCACCGCGCCTCGCTTGCCGCATCCTGCGCCGCGGAAACCAAACCAGTAGACGGCGAACGCGACGGCGACGATACACACGAAACGGAACGCGGTCACGACGGGCAAGCCCGCATAGCGTTCATCATGACATCTCGCGTCCCCAGGTCATGTTCCGTATGGATTGGGTTGAACGAATACGACCCCTTCAACGCTAATACCGAGCTTTCCGTTCAACGAATCGTCGCGTGATGAACTGCCGGTGGACTTGAGGCTGCTCAATTCGTGGGCGGAAACGGTCATGCTGCTTTGACGGGTGGCGAATCCCAGGCTCTTGCGCATCAGTCGGTCGAGATCGGTAACGCTCGCGTTCGTTGGGTATGGCAATTCTTCGATTTCAACTTTCTCTTCGACTGTTCGGATCTGCCATAGCTTTGATTCAGTCAGCCATAGCTGATAGGTGCTGGGTCGCTTGGAGCCTTTCACGGTATTCATGGGCGACATGGCCAGGATCCCGCCGCCCTGGGGAATTTTCATTCGATCTGCAGAGGGCTTGAAGAAATTGAAATCCTTGCTTTCAGGCAAGCTACCCGGTGCGGGACTCGCGACTTGCGCCTCAACGGGTTTCTTGAACTCCGGCTCGTTTGTTGTGAAGGTCGACCCCATGATTCTTGGCATGAAATACGTCATGCCAAAAGTCCAAATCATCCAGATGGCTACGAATGCCAATGCAAAGCCGCCGCCAAAAACTACACCCTCGAGGAATTTCTTCGGCATTGCGTGGCCTCGGTTTGTTCGTAGCCTCGTTAGGTGCCAGATTTCTTCGCGCGTGGCCGCTCCATCACCACCTGGGAGCGGACAAAGCCGATCTTTTCGTAGAACTCCGCAATCCCATCCCGCGCCGCGCGTAGCACCCAGGTCATTCCACGATCATCGCCCATAACCGCCTGGACTAGCACGCGTCCGATGCCCTTACGCCGGTGTTTCTCGGCGACAACGAGCATTGATATGTATCCGTTCTCCATGCCGTCCGAAAGGGCACGCAGGAAGCCTACGACCTCTGCGTCTTGGACCGCCACGAGCGCTCGCTGCGAGCGAGACACAAGTTCGCGAAACTGCTCAGGATCCGAGACGCGATCCGTCCAACCGCTCGCCTCGAGAAGTCGCCGGGCGGCTTCAATCTCCTGTGGCCGAATGTCGCGGATTTCCATCTGGGCCAGCGAGGACGGTGAGGGATGCGTCAAACAGCGATCGGCGCCTTGATCGCCGGGTGCGGCTCGTAGGCCTCGAGGCTGAAGTCTTCGTACTGGAAGTCGAGCAGCTCGCGGCGCGCGGGGTCGAGGCGCATGCGCGGGAAGGGACGCGGCGAGCGGGTGAGTTGCTCGCGCGCCTGCTCGAGGTGATTCAGGTACAGGTGGGCATCGCCGAGCGCGAGGATGAATTCGCCGGGCTCGAGGTCGGTGACCTGCGCGACCATCAGCGTGAGGAGCGAGTACGACGCGATGTTGAAAGGCACGCCGAGGAAGAGGTCGGCGCTTCTCTGGTACATCTGGCAGGAGAGCCGGCCTTCGGCGACGTAGAACTGGAACAGGGCGTGGCAGGGCGGCAGCGCCATCTTGTCGACGTCGGCGGGGTTCCAGGCGCTGACGATATGGCGGCGCGAGTCCGGCTTT
>DATFUO010000070.1:0-5578 GCA_035260785.1 Burkholderiales bacterium | reverse complement strand
CAGACCTTAGCTTCCGCCGGGAACAACCATGTCGACGCAAGATTACGCGCCCAAGAGAAAGATCAATTCCTTCTATCCGCCGCAACGCCATCTGATGGGACCCGGCCCCTCGGAAATCCATCCGCGCGTGTTTTCGGCCATGGGCAAACCGACCATCGGTTATCTCGACCCGGTGTTCGTCGAGATGATGGAGGAACTCAAGGAGCTGCTGCGTTACGCCTTCCAGACCGACAACGCGCTGACCTTCCCCGTCTCCGGTCCCGGCTCGGTCGGGATGGAAATGTGTTTCGTCAACATGATCAGCCCGGGCGACAAAGTCATCGTCTGTCGCAACGGCGTGTTCGGCGGGCGCATGATCGAAAACGTGCAGCGCTGCGGCGGTGTCGCCGTGGTGGTCGAAGACCGCTGGGGCACCCCGGTCAGCGCGCAGAAAGTCGAAGACGCGTTCAAGGCCAATCCGGATGCCAAGGTGCTCGCCTTCGTTCACGCCGAAACCTCGACCGGCGTCGCTTCCGATGCCAAGGTCCTGGCGGAGATCGCACACAAACACGGAGCGCTCACCATCATGGACGCGGTGACGTCGCTGGGTGGCACGCCCGTGCTCGTCGACGAATGGGGGATCGATGCAGTCTATTCCGCCAGCCAGAAATGCCTTTCCTGCACGCCCGGTCTGTCGCCGATTTCCTTCAATGAGCGCGTTGTCGAACGCGTAAAAATCCGCGAGGACAAGGTGCACAGCTGGTTCATGGACATGAACCTCCTGCTCGGTTACTGGGGCGCGACAACGCGCACCTATCACCATACCGCGCCGACAAATGCGTTATATGCCTTGCATGAGTCGCTGCTGATGCTGCGCGAGGAAGGCCTGGAGAATGCCTGGGCCCGCCATCAACGTAATCACCTGGCCCTGAAAGCAGGGCTGGAGACGCTGGGATTGAAGTACCTGGTGGAGGAGCCGTATCGGCTGCCGCAAATGAATGCCGTCAGCGTGGCACCGGGCATCGATGAAAAGGAAGTGCGCCGCCGCCTGCTGCTGGACTACAACCTGGAAATCGGTGCGGGACTGGGCGACCTCGCGGGCAAGATCTGGCGCTTCGGCCTGATGGGTTATTCCTGCAAGATGGAAAACGTGATGCTGAGCCTGTGCGCGCTGGAAACCGTGTTTACCGACATGGGCGTGAACGTCAAGTTCGGCGAAGCGGAAGCCGCGGCCTATCACGCCTACGCCGCCCATCCGTCGCGCTTGCAGCCGGTACGCGCGGTCGCCTGACGCGAACACGAATCGCCCGAAAGAATAAAAGGCCGGCGTAAAGCCGGCCTTTTTCATGTCGCTGCGTTCTCCTGCTGTGCCAGGCACGCGATTTCGTCCGAATCGACGGGTCCCGCGCGAACATCGTGGTTAGCCGCATGAAAATCGCCTTCGGCAGGCCGATCGCGGCGATATCCCGCTCGGTCTCACCTTTGACCCGGCTATAGAAAATCGACGATCGCGCATCGGCGCCGAGCGCGGACACCAGCAGAAATTGCCCTGCGCCAGCCGCCTTGGCGATCCTCGCGAGCGCCAGCGGATAATCATGGTCGACGCGCCTGAACGCTTCCCGCGATCCCGCCTTCCTGATGGTGGTGCCGAGGCAGCAGAACATATCGTCGCAGCGTTCCTCCGGCATCCGAAGGCCATCGAAGTCCACCAGTTCTACGCGAAGTTTTACATTCGACTGCGGGAGCGGCCGGCGCGCGAGCACCGTGACGCGCCCATATGCCGGGTGATCAAGCAGGCGGGCAAGGCATCGACCGCCGACCAAGCCGATCAGCAGCGCGCTCTTACGCTGAGGATTGACCAACGCCGGATCAACCCGAGTGCGACCGCACGCCTTGCGTCGCAGCCTGAAACCGCTCCGCGGCCACCTCGCCCAGGGTATCCCTCTCGTTTCGCGAGCGCAGTGCCGCATCGAGTATCTTGAATCGTTGCAGCGGCTCGGGGTGCCCGGCGAGCGCGGGTTCGGAGCCGTAGCGATCGCGGCTCGCCGCTTCGAAGCGCTGCATCACCGCAACCAGGCCCCAGGCTTCGTAACCGGCGCGCCAGGCGAGAATTGCGCCGTCGGTGTCGGCCTCGAACTCTTCCGATTTCGAAAGGCCCGCCCTGATTTCCGGCGAATTCATCTGTTCGATCGAGTTCTGCACCACCTTGCCCATTTCCTGAAACAGTTGCCGTGACGTCGCACTGGTCTTGCCGATCTCTTCTTCTGCCCGTCGCACCGACACCTCGAGGTCCTTGTTCATGTAGATCCAGCGCAAATGGTGTTTGCGCACCACATGCGAGATCTCGTGACCGAGGATGCCAGCGAGCTCCGATTCGGTTTCGGCAAGAGCGACCATCGCCTGCGTGATGAACACGTAGCCGCCGGGCACCGCGAATGCATTTGGCGTTTCTCCCTCGATCACGGCGAAGCGCCAGGGCAGATTCGGCCGCTCCGACTGCTGGGTCAACCACACGCCCACCGAATTGACGTAGCGTTGCAACCCGGCGTTCGCGACCAGGTGTTTGCTGCTGAGAAATTGCTGCGCCATGCCGAAACCGAGTTCGGCTTCTTCGGCATCGCTCAGTTTGAACTCGGTTTCCATTCCGGAAGGATTCTTGCGCAGGAACTCACGGTGCTCCCGGTCGCGCTCTTCCTGGGCGCGAACGTACTTCGGATCCTTGCGCAGTTGTTCATCCATTTGTCTGCCCTGCAGCGCCATTGCCTCCGACTGCTTCTTGTAGGCCCGGGCCGCCTCGGTGTCCCTGCCGGCCATGACGTCCTGCGCCCCTTCCATCTGGCCGCGCATCATTTGCAGCGCCTGCTGCATCTGCGCCTCCTGCATCGCCTGCATGTCGCGAGGCGACGGGCCGCTGTGACCCCCGCAACCCGCGCATATCAGGACAAATCCCAACCCGGCCTTATTCATCGAAGAACCCCTGCGGGAAGCCGCCTTCGGGCATGTACTCGCGCATCTCGATATAGTCCTGCTGGCGCGGCCTGAGGTTCGCGGCCCGCGCGAAGCCAGCCGCATCCCTTGTGGTGACTCCCAGTTGTTTGAGCCGTTCGCCCTCCACCTGGTTCGGCGCACCGACCAGCAGCTCCTCTTCGGAGAAACCGCGGATGCCGGTGTCCTTTCTGCTGGAGCCCGATGGCGGTAATGCCGTCGGTTTCGACGTTGTGATTTTCAGCCGGAGGTCGGCCAGTCTGACCCAGCCTGTCGCATTTCCGGATTTTGTTTTTGCCCAGCTGCCGTCGCGGCCGATGATTTCGACAGGTTGCTTTTTGGCCAACGTGGTGACGACTTTGGCTCGCGATCCGGGGCGCTCGAGGAGATCGACCGCCTTCGCCGCATAGCCGGCGTCGGCGCCATAGGCGGGCAGCCAGCATGATCCAAGCAGAATCAGCAAAGCCCTTGGGCTAGGCATGTGCGGCACCCGTCACTGGGACGCGACGTGCAATTTCTTCGTGTACTGCTGGAAGCGGGGCGCATTTTGCGGCGCCTTTATCGAATCGAGCGTTGCAAGCCCCGGGGCAAGCTGGTCGAGCCGCGCCTGGGGCAACGGGTGCGTTTTGTAAAGCAGGGTCAGATAATTGTCCTTGGGATCCGCGCTCGCCAGCGTCGTCAGCACCGCGGGCAATCCGTAGGGGTCGTAGCCGGCGCGGGCCGCGAGCACGACGCCCATGCGATCGGCTTCGAACTCGTCGGACTTGTCCAGGCCGCGTGCATACAACTCCTTGGTCGGACCGGCCAGTTTCTGGACCAGCTCGGCATGCTTGCTGTCGGTCGCCGCAGCCACACCCTCGCCGAGCAGGCTGGCAAATGCCGACTTGCGCAACGCCTTGAGGTGGTGCTTCTGGTTCACGTGCGCCACTTCGTGGCCGAGTACACCGGCGAGTTCGGCTTCGTTGCGCAACTGCTTCATCATGCCCTTGGTAATGATGATGTAGCCGCCCGGCGTGGCGAACGCATTGATGTGGTCCGAATCGTTGATGCCGAAATGCCAGGGCAGGTTCGGCCGCTCCGATTGCCGGGCCACCCACATGCCGACTTCGTTTACATAGCGTTGCAGTTCCGGGTCGTCGTACAGCGGCCGCGCCCCCAGCAGCGTTTCGGTCATGCTCTGGCCGATCTGGATTTCCTCGGGTTCCTTGACTTCGCGCAGATTGCCGACGCTTTTCACGACATTGCCGAGGTCGACGTTCTTCATGTCGAACCCGCCGCCGGACTTGCAGCCGCCGAGCACGACGGCGGCGATTAATGCCGGCATCAACACACGGCGGGCGCTCATTTCTTCTCCTTGAGCGGCTTGCCGCGTTCGTCGAAGTAGGCGACCTGCTTCGCCACGAGTTTGCCGCTTTCGGCAAGCTTGGTGGCCTCCTCGCTAGTCGCCGCGAAGCTCTTCATCCTTTCAACTTCCCCCGCATTCGGCTTGGCGTTGGCGAGATCTTCTTCGGAGAAACCGCGTACGCCGGTGGTAACCGTGGAAGTCGTCGCCGGCCGCGGACGACTGCCGATGCCGAGCGCGGACAGCAGGCTGCCGCCGCTCTGCGGTTTCTGGTCGGGACTGCCGAGGCGTACGGACAGCATGCGTATCCAGCCCTGTCTGGCATCGGCGGTCTTGATCTGCATCCATGCTCCCTGGCGCGTCAGGATCTCCACCGTCGTCTTCTCGGGGAGCGTTGCGACCGTGTCGGCATCGAGGAAGGGTTTGTCCTTCACCTCGGTGGCTTTCAGCGTATAGCCGGTTTCCGCGGCGTATGCCGTCGGAGTCAGCAACGCCAGCAAGGCCAATAGCCATGCCAGTGTTTTCATGGAGCGGCTTTCCTCTTCGGTTCGTACAACGCGACTTCTTTCGTCCTGCCCTTGGCTTTATAGAGTCCGAGCGGAACAAAGTCAAAGGCGTCCGGACACAGGCGCATGGTGTCTTCGGATACCAGAATCCGCGCCACGCCCTTGGTGAGCCCCTCGATCCGGCTCGCCACGTTCACCGTATCGCCTATTGCAGTGTATTCGCGCCGTTGCTCGGAACCGATCAGGCCAACAACCGCCGGTCCGGAGTGAATGCCGATGCCGACATCGAAATCCGCATTCGGATCGGCGAGATCCTTGCGGAAGGTCTCCAGCGTATCCGCCATCTCCAGAGCGCACTGGATGGCATGTTCGGCATTCCGGGCGTCGTCGAGCGGCGCGCCCCAGATCGCCATGATGCAATCGCCGATGAACTTGTCCAGCGCGCCGCCATTGCGGAAGATCACTTCGACCTGCCGGCTGAAATAGCGATTGAGCAGGCTGACGACTTCCTGAGGCGTGCGCGATTCGGAGAGGGTTGTGAAACCGCGTATGTCGGAAAACAGCAGGGTGACCTGGCGGCTCTCGCCTTCGCGCGAAAGCCCGCCATGCGCGATCAGTTCCTTGACGACATGCGGATTGACGAAACGCGAAAACTCCCTGATGGCCTGCTCGCGCTGATGCCGCTCGCGCAAATATTCCTGCAGCGCCGCCATGAAAAAAAACACCCACACGAACAGGAGCGGGCGCAGCACGGGAAGCACCAGGA
>DATFUO010000069.1:0-4458 GCA_035260785.1 Burkholderiales bacterium | reverse complement strand
GATGTTTTCCTCGGCCAGGACAAGCGCCCCTATGTGCGTGCCACCACATCGCAGCGCTGCGTGCGGGCGGGCGGCAAGCACAACGACCTGGAGAACGTCGGCTATACCGCGCGCCATCACACCTTCTTCGAGATGCTGGGTAATTTCAGTTTCGGCGACTATTTCAAGCGCGACGCCATTCGTTTCGCCTGGGAATTGCTCACCGGGGAATATGGCCTCGATCCGAAGCGCCTGTGGATCACGGTATATGAGACCGACGACGAGGCCTACGGCATCTGGGCCAACGACATCAAGGTGCCGCAAGAGCGCATCGCCCGCATCGGCGACAAGCCGGGCGGGCAGAAATTCCAGAGCGACAACTTCTGGCAGATGGGCGATACCGGGCCCTGCGGACCCTGCACGGAAATATTTTACGACCATGGTCCGGGCATTCCCGGCGGTCCGCCCGGCACGCCGGACGCCGACGGTGACCGCTACATCGAAATATGGAACCTGGTGTTCATGCAGTTCAACCGCGACGAGTCCGGCACCATGCATCCGCTGCCGAAACCGTCGGTCGACACCGGCATGGGACTGGAGCGCATCGCCGCCGTATTGCAAGGCGTGCATAGCAACTACGAGATCGACCTGTTCCAGGACCTGATCAGGGCGGCCGCGAAAGTGACGGGGGCGAAGGACCTTGCGTCGAGTTCGCTGAACGTGATCGCCGACCACATCCGTGCCTGCTCGTTCCTTATTGTCGATGGCGTCATCCCCGGCAACGAAGGCCGCGGCTATGTGCTGCGCCGGATTATCCGGCGCGCGATCCGCCACGGTTACAAGCTGGGACAGAATCAGCCGTTCTTCCATAAACTGGTGGCGGATCTTGCACGCGCAATGGGCGACGCCTACCCCGAACTGCGGGCCGCGCAGCAACGGGTTACCGACGTGCTCAGGCAGGAAGAAGAGCGTTTCGCCGAGACTCTCGAAAACGGCATGAAGGTGCTCGAGAGCGCGTTGCATCGGGAAGACAGGATGCTCGATGGCGAAACCGTGTTCCAGCTCTACGACACGTTCGGATTCCCGGTCGACCTGACGGCGGACATTGCGCGCGAACGCGGCATCATGATCGATCACGCGGGTTTCGAAGAGGCCATGCAACGCCAGCGCGAACGTGCGCGCGCCGCATCTAAGTTCACGGTGCAATCGGGCGTCGAATACTCGGGACGCGCGACCGAGTTCCATGGTTACGACACCTTGCGCCTGGAGGGCAAAATCGTCGCGCTGTACAGGGATGGCTCGCAGGTGCAGTCGATCGACGCGGGCCACGATGCGGTCGTGGTTCTGGACCGCACGCCGTTTTACGCGGAATCCGGCGGCCAGGTCGGCGACCAGGGCGAGATCACGTCGGGTAACGGCAGCTTCACGGTGGCCGATACCCAGAAAATCCAGGCCGAGGTGTTCGGGCACAAGGGCAGGGTCAAGGCAGGCCGCCTGTCGGTCGGCGATGCGGTCACGGCCGAGGTCAACGCCGCAAACCGCGCACTCGCCGCGTATAACCACTCGGCGACGCATTTGATGCATGCGGCATTGAGGAAGGTACTCGGCACGCACGTTGCACAGAGAGGTTCACTGGTCGACGCGAACCGGACGCGATTCGATTTTTCACACAACGCGCCGATGACCGCCGAAGAAATCCGCACGGTCGAAAACCTGGTCAATCGCGAGATCCGCGAAAATCACGCGGTGGAAGCCAGGCGCATGAAATACGACGATGCGATCAAAGCCGGTGCCATGGCGTTGTTCGGCGAAAAGTATGGCGACGAGGTGCGCGTGCTCAGCATGGGCGGCTTCTCCACGGAACTGTGTGGCGGAACGCACGTGCGGCGCACCGGCGACATCGGGTTTTTCAAGATCATCTCGGAATCCGGCGTGGCGTCGGGCATCCGCCGTGTCGAAGCCGTGACGGCCAATGGCGCGCTCGCCTGGGTGCACGAGCAGGAATCGAAACTCAATCAGGCTGCCCAGGTGCTCAAGGCCCAACCGCAGGAGCTCAACCAGAAATTGGGCCAGGTTCTGGAAAACGTCAAATCGCTCGAAAAGGAATTGTCGCGGCTGAAGTCGAGGCTCGCCAGTTCGCAGGGCGACGACCTAGCCGATCAGGCGGTCACGGTGGGTCCTGCCAAGGTGCTCGCCGCGAAGCTCGACGGCGCGGACGCGAAAACGCTGCGTGAAACGATGGACAAACTCAAGGACAAGTTCAAATCGGCGGCAATCGTCCTGGGTGCAATCGAAGGCGACAAGGTCACGCTGATTGCGGGGGTCACGTCCGACCTCACTGCGAAAGTGAAGGCGGGTGACCTGGTGAACTTCGTCGCCCAGCAAGTCGGCGGCAAGGGCGGCGGGCGTGCGGACATGGCGCAGGCCGGCGGGACAGATCCAGGTAAATTGCCGCAGGCGCTGGCGAGCGTTGCCGACTGGGTGAAACAACGGGTGGCTTGAGGTTCGTGGCCCCCGATCAAAATGGGAGGCGGGCATGAAAAATTGTGCAGTTCTGCTAATGATGGCCGGGGTGCTCTCGGGCACGAACGCGCTCGCGGATGCCGGAGAGTTGTCGATCTTTCACAGTATTGCGATCGATGCGCCGGCCGATGAAGTCTGGGCAATGGCAGGCGATTTCGGCGGCATCCAGCGCTGGGCACCGGGCACCGAATCCAGCCGCCTGATCCTGCACGATCGCAACGAGACCGGCGCGATCCGCCTGTTGCGGCGTCGCGGGGATGGCACGCAGGTCACGGAAAAGCTGCTCGACTACGATCCCGCGAATCGCCGCATGGTGTACACCTATGTGGATGGCGTGGTGCGGGCGGCCGATTATTATTCCGAGCTGCTGGTAAAGGATGCCGGTGACGGTCGATCTATCGTGGAGTGGCGCGGCCGCTTCAAGCGGCTGGCCTACTGGACCGACGATCCGCCGGCCGGCCAGGACGACAAGGCGGCTCTCGATTTCCTCAATGGCGCCTACAAGAGCGGATTAACAAATCTGAAGAAGACGCTCGAAGCCCGGGACCGCCGCTAGAACGGCAGTTTTGCGGCGGGGGCCGCCTGCTGCAGCACGCGCCGGAAATCCTCCTGGATGCGCTTGAGTGCGGCAGTGTTGTCGGCTTCGAAGCGCAGTACCACAACCGGCGTGGTATTCGACGAGCGTGCCAGGCCGAAGCCATCCGCATACTCGACCCGCAATCCGTCTATCTTGATGACCTCGCGTGCCGCTGAAAATATTGCGGTCTTCTGCAGGTTTTCGATCAGCGCGTAGTTCTCACCTTCGCCAAGCTTGATCTGAAGTTCCGGGGTATTGATCGAATCCGGCAGTGCATCGAATGCTGCCTTGATGTCGGCAACGCCGCTAAGGATCTCCAGCAGGCGCGCGCCGGCATAGGCGCCGTCGTCAAAGCCGTACCAGCGTTCCTTGAAGAAAATATGGCCGCTCATCTCGCCGGCGAGCAGCGCGCCGGTTTCCTTCATCTTCGCCTTGATCAGCGAATGCCCGGTCTTCCACATGGTCGGCTCGCCGCCGTGTTCGCGAATCCACGGCGCAAGGCTGCGCGTGCATTTGACGTCGAACAGGATTTCCGCGCCGGGATTACGTTCGAGCACATCCGCCGCGAACAGCATCAATTGCCGGTCCGGAAAAATGATCTTGCCCTGCCTGGTGACAACGCCCAGGCGGTCGCCGTCCCCATCGAAGGCGAGACCGATTTCCGCGTTGCCTTTTTTCAGCGCGGCGATCAGGTCCTGCAGGTTCTCCGGTTGCGAAGGATCGGGATGGTGATTCGGGAAATTACCGTCGACTTCGCAGAACAATTCCTCGACTTCGCAGCCCAGGCGGCGAAACAGATCCGGCGAGAATGCGCCGGGCACGCCGTTGCCGCAATCCACGGCGATGCGCATTTTTCGCTTCAGTTTGACGTCGCCGACGATGCGATTCAGATAGGCCTCGGCCACGTCGGTCTGGCAATAGGCGCCGTGACCCGAGGTCAGCGCGTTCGACTCGATGCGCTTGCGCAGTCCCTGGATGGCCTCGCCCGAGAGCGTTTCCCCCGCGATCACCATCTTCAGTCCGTTGTAGTCCGGCGGATTGTGGCTGCCCGTCACCATCACCCCCGACCCGGTCTGCAGATGGTTGGTGGCGAAATAGAGCATCGGTGTGGTCACGCGCCCGATGTCGACAACCTCCACGCCCGCCGCTTGCAGTCCGCGCGCCAGTGCCTGCGACAGGGACGCGCCGGACAACCGGCCGTCGCGGCCGACGCAGACCTTCTTCTGGCTGAGTTCGCGCGCCCGCGAGCCTATCGCACGGCCGATTGTTTCGGTGCCTTGCGCAGTCAGCGTTTTGCCGACGACACCGCGGATATCGTAAGCCTTGAAGATTTCGGATGGAATCGCGGACATGGCGCAAATTGTGAGCTGGACTGCGCG
>DATFUO010000068.1:0-9792 GCA_035260785.1 Burkholderiales bacterium | reverse complement strand
CACTGCCTATGTGCCTGCCAAGGATCATTTTCCCGTATGCGTTCTCCGAGCCGAGCATCTTCTTGCCCTTCGTTGTCTCTGTGTTCTCCGTGGTCCAAGCAGGGTTAGGTTGTCAGACGTAGATGATAAGACTTCGGCCGGGTGAGTTGTTCGTAGCCGACGCTCGACAACGTGCAGCCACGACCGGAATCCTTGACGCCGGTCCAGGCCAGCGCCGGATCGAGGTAGTCGCAACGGTTCATGAACCAGGTGCCGGTTTCCACGCGCTCGCCGATGGCCAGCGCAGCGTCGGGATCGGAAGTCCAGATCGCCGCGGTGAGGCCGTAGTCGCTGTCGTTCATCAACGCGATCGCTTCGTCGTCGCCCTTCATTTTCATGATGCCGATCACCGGCGCGAAGCTCTCTTCGTTCATCAGGCGCATCGAGTGATTCACGTTCACCAGCACCTGCGGCGCCATGTACGGCGTACCTTCCTTGTCGGCGGGAAACTCCTTGGGACTGACCAGCGACTTCGCGCCTTGAGTGATGGCCTCCCTGACCTGTTCGCGGGCAAATTCGGCGGCGCGAGCACGCACCATCGGCCCGAGATTCACGTTGGCATCGAGCGGATTGCCAAGGCGGTACTGACGCGTGAGTTTGACGAAACCCTCCACGAACTCGTCGTATATTTTCTCGTGCGCGTAGATGCGCTCGATGCCGCAGCACGACTGACCGGAATTGAAGAAGGCGCCATCCACCAGATTCTCGACCGCGTGCGCCATGTTGGCGTCGGCACGCACATAGGCCGGGTCTTTGCCACCCAGTTCCAGGCCGCTGCCGATGAAGCGGTCGGCCGCCGCTTTCTGCACCGCATGGCCGCCGGCGACCGAGCCGGTGAAGGCGACGAAGTCGATCAGGGGCGAAGCAACCATACTCGAACTTTGCTCGTGGCTGCAATGTACGAACTGGAACACGCCTTCCGGCAAACCCGCTTCGCGGAAGCATTCGTCGTAACGCTCGGCGCACAGTGGCGTCTGGCTCGAATGCTTCAGGATCACCGCGTTGCCGGCCATGATCGTCGGCACCACCGAATTCACCGAGGTGAGGTAGGGATAGTTCCACGGTGCCAGCACCAGCACCGTGCCTGCCAGCTCGCGGCGGATGAAGCGGCGAAAGCCCTGTTTCGGACCGGCGTCGATGTCGGCCAGTGACTCCGCAGCGATCGACGCCATGTGGCGCGCGCGCTCCTCGAAGCCGTGCGCTTCGCCTGCCGACTGACTGATCGGCCGGCCCATCTGCCGGGTAATTTCCTCCGCGATCTTGTCCTTGCGCGCCACGAACGCGTCGACGAAGCGGTTGACGATGGCGGCGCGGCCGGCGATCGGCACCCGCTTCCACTGCGCCTGCGCACGCCTCGCCCGCTCCATCGTCTGCTGGATTTGCGCGTCGGTGGCGAGCGCCCTCTCGACATAAACGCTGGCGTCGACTGGGGAGATGGTTTTCTGTGTTTCTCTCATCTGGAGATTGGGGCGGATCGCCTAGTATTTATGAAATTCAAGATCGCAATTCTTACCACGAAGGCACGAAGACACGAAGAAGAGCGGGAAAACAAAATCTAAAATTCGACCCACGGGTCAGTTTGCAGGTTACGACAATGAACATAGACACACGAAACAATCTTACTGTCGTGGCTGTCCAGGAATCTCGCTGTTTGCCGTTTACCCCTAAAAGCCTTTCTTCGTGTCTTCGTGCTTTCCTGGTGAGATTTTCAGTCTTACTCAAATAATCTCGAAGTAACGCTCCAGCTCCCAGTCGGTGACGGACTTGCGGAACTGTCGCTCCTCCCATTCGCGGGTGGCGGCGAAATGCTCGACAAATTTATCGCCGAAACACGCGCGCGCCGCTTTCGAGGCTTTCAGCCGTTGCGCCGCATCCCACAGCGTGGTCGGCAGCGCGCCCTTCGCGGGCGGACTCTGATCATAGGCGTTGCCGCTGATCGGCTTGCCCAATGGCAGCTTGTGCTCGATGCCCCACAAGCCGGAGGCGAGTGCAACCGCAAGACCCAGGTAGGGATTGCAGTCGGCGGCGGCAATGCGGTATTCGACGCGCTGACTCTTTTCCGAGCCCGGAATCACCCGTAATGCGCAGGTTCGGTTCTCCGCGCCCCAGGCCGCGTGCGTCGGCGCCCAGTAACCGGGCACCATGCGGGTATAGGAGTTGACCGTACTCGCCACCATGCCCAGGAATTCCGGCATCAGGGCCTGCTGGCCGGCGACGAAATGCTTCATCAACGGGCTCATGTGCAAGCGGTCCGTGGAATCGTGAAATACTGCCTTGCCCCCTTTGCCCTTCAGGGAGACATGAATATGGCCGCTTTGTCCCGGCAATCCCGCATTCCATTTCGCCATGAAGGTCGCCATGCGATTGTTCAACTGGGCGTGGACCTTGATGAAGGTTTTGAACAACCCGGCCTTGTCGGCGGCCGCGAGGCCTTCATCGACCGCAATCGCGGCTTCGAGCACGCCCGGGCCGGTTTCCTCGTGCAAGGCTTCGAGGGGGAAGCGCATTTTTTCGCACAGGTCCAGCGTCTCGAGGTAGTACTCGGAATGCACGGTATTGCGAATCACCGAGTAGCCGAAATATCCCGGCGCCATCGGCTTGAGATCGCGGTAATGCTTGGCGCGCACCGAGTCCGGCGTTTCGTCGAAGATGAAATACTCGTATTCGAAGCCCGCATAGACTTCGAAGCCCAACTTGCGCGCCTTCTCCAGCACCCTGCGCAATACGCCGCGCGGACACGGCGCCTTGGCGTCATCGTTGAACTCTGCGAGGAAGAACAGCATTCCCGGTTCGAAAGGGATGTCGCGGCAGGTATCCGGCAGGATCCGCACCTGCGCGTCCGGGTAGCCCGTATGCCAGCCGGTGAATTCGGTGTTGTCGTAAAGCTGGTCGTTCGAGTCCCAGCCCAGCACCACGTCGCAAAAGCCGAAACCCTTGTCCAGCGAACTGAAGAATTTCTCGCGCGACATGTACTTGCCGCGCAGGATGCCGTCGATGTCGAAGACGCCGACTTTTACGTGGGTGAGCTTGCGCTCGTTGACGATTTTCTTCGCATCGGCGAGGGTTCTTACGCCTTCTGGTTTCATGGGCGGATCCAAATCCGGTTTATGGGAACACGCAATACCGCGAGCAAACGGGGTCAAGACGTGGAGGGGTGTCGCCGCACGCAACTGATCTGCGCGCTGCAAAGCTTAGCATGTTGGTTGGGCAATCCGCGCCGTCGCCCGGCACGGACTCTGTCGCCCTGGCTCAGGCTTTCACCCGTTCGCTGCGCGGATCGTACAGCAGCGCGAGGTGAAGCTTGCAGGCCATGCGCGCGGTGGCGACTTCGAGCTCGTAGCTGCCGGAGTTCAGCATGGCCTCATCCACGCCGTCAGCGTTGCGCACGTAGCCGAAGCCGATGTTCTTGCGCACGGTATAGCCCCACCCGCCGCTGGACAGCCATCCCCCGCGTTGGCCGTCGCGGTAGATCGTTTCACGACCGAGCGACACGACACCGGGGTCGTCCACGGTGAAGCAGGCCAGCCGTTTCTTCAAGGGCTGCGACCGCTGTGCGAATAGTGCATCGCGCCCGAGAAATGGCAGATCCTTGGTCAGCTTGACGGCCCAACCCAGTCCCGCTTCGAGCGGTGTGTGATCGGGGCCGATATCGGCTCCCCAGGCGCGATAAGCTTTTTCGAGCCGAAGCGACTCGACCGCGCGATAGCCTGCGTTGGCGATCCCATGCTGCCTGCCGGCTTCCATCAACCGCCCATAGACGGCGAGCGCACACTCGACGGGAATGTGCAGCTCCTAGCCGAGCTCGCCCACGTAGGTCACGCGAAGCTCGCGCACGGGCGCGCCCGCAAGGTCGATCTCGCGATAGGTGCCGAACGGGAAGGCTGCGTTGGACAGGTCTGCCTGAGTGATGCTTGCCAGCACGTCGCGCGCTCTCGGACCCATCAACGCCAGCACCAATACGCTGATGTGACATCGACCAGCGCCGCGTCGCCGCAGTCCGGCGGGATGTTGCGACGAATCCAGGCGAAGTCGTGGGTGGCGAACCCGGTACCGGTAACGATGTAGAACTCGCCCTGCGACAGCCGGGCAACGGGTCAGGACACCGGTTTAGAATGTCATGAACATCCGACCTGAGTCTTTGCCACCATGTCCCGACGCCAGAACCCGCTCATCGGCCTGACCACCTACGGACGCGGCGCCGACAACCGTTATACCCTGCCGGCCGATTACCTCGATGCCGTCCGTCGCGCGGGCGGCGCGCCGGTGTTGATTGCGCCGGGCGAGCCGCGTTGGGCGGCCATTCTCGACGTGGTCGACGCGCTCATCCTCACCGGTGGCGGCGACATCGATCCGGGGCGCTACAACGGCAAGCGTCACGAGACCAACTACTCCATTGATCAGGAGCGCGATGCGCTGGAACTTGCACTTGCCGGCCGCATCATCGCGTCCGGTATGCCGACGCTCGGTATTTGCCGGGGTGCACAGATCCTGAATGTGGCGCACGGCGGGCAATTGATCGAGCATATTCCCGATGAAGTTGGCGAGGCTGTGCTGCATCGTGCCCCTCCACGCGAGCCGATCCCGCATAGTGTCAGGCTCAATCCCGAGTCGCGATTGGCACGGATGCTCGGACGCGAAGAATTCAATGTCGCTTCGTGGCACCACCAGGCGCTACGCGGTACGGCGGCCGGCTTCGAAGCCGTCGCGCACGCGCCCGACGGCACCATCGAGGCGATCGAGATGCCCTCCCACCGCTGGCTGATTGCGGTGCAGTGGCATCCCGAACTCAGCGCGGCCAGCGATCCGCTGCAGCAGAAGCTGTTCGATGCGATTGTTGAAGAAGCGCGTCGCGGAACTTGAGTGTCAAGATCTCGACGCATGAAAACGCCCGCCACGGAGGACACAGAGGACACGGAGGAAAAACAAAAACGAGAGAAAGAAAACCGGGATAGAAAGCACGGCGATCATCAGCGATTATGTGCCATCTACTTTCGTTGCGATGGAACATGAGTCAACGAAAGGTCATCACCCGAGCTTGTTTTCTTGCAAGTGCCTTTCTTAAAAGCGTACTCCACGCAATCGCGAAGGTATCCGTGTTCTCCATGATGAGCGCTTATCCCGCCTTACGATTGACCTATCCGCCAAAAAACGCCCGATCGACGAACAAGACCAATCCCACTGCCAGTATGACGCCCGAGACGGTCGCGACCATGCGCGGTTCCCATGGCTTCGGCTTCAGCCGCATCAGGATGGGAACGACCAGCAATACGACTGTCAACTGGCCCGCTTCCACACCGAGATTGAAGTTCAGCAGGGACAGCAGCAAGTTTTCCTTCGGCAACCCGATTTCGCGCAGGACCGAGGAAAAGCCGAAGCCATGCACCAGGCCGAACAGGAAACTCACCGCCCATCGCCGCGATACCGCATAGCGCGGCAGCAGGTTTTCCAATGCGACATAGGCGATCGAAAGCGCGATCACGGATTCGACCAGCATGCTGGGTAGGACGACCACGTCCAACGCGGCGAGACCCAGCGTGATGCTGTGCGCGATGGTGAAGGCGGTGATGATCTTCAGCAACGACCACAGGCCACCGCCGCGCAACATGAGCGCCAGCAGGAAGAGCAGGTGATCGTAGCCGGTCAGGATGTGTTCGATGCCCAGCGGAAAGAAGCTGCCGGCTCCGCGCGAGGCATGGGCTTGCTCCGCCACGGCGACGCTCGTCTCCCGCGCATCGCTGCCGAAGGCGAATTGCTGGCTGCCCCCGGACCACACGATCAGTGCCAGCGTATGTTGACTGCCGCCGAGCACTTGCGTCGTGTCGTCGCGAATGGTCAGCTTGCGGATCTCGCCGGGACAGTTGAAATCCACGCTCGCCGTGATGCTGACGGAGGTCGCGGATGGCGGCACGATTTTACCTTCGGCCGCCGGGCAGGCCGCGCCGTCGCTTGCGAGATGGATTTTTTCGCTGATCGTCGTTACAAGCGGCCGATAGTCCGGTATCGCCCCCGGCTGGCCGAGGTGCATCTGCTCGGCAAGAGGGCCGGGCGCAATGTCGGACAATGTCAGACTGTAACGCACAGACTTTTCGCTGATGGTAATAGTGGCGAAACCCGTCATGCCACCCGTGTGTGCGCCGGCCATGCCCGCCCATCCGAGCAGCACGAGCAGTGCGAACGCCAGCGCGGTGAGCCTGCCGGCCACGGGGCGCAGAGATTTGCAGGCGGCGGAAGTCGGCCTGGTACGGGTCATCGTTGGCGGGGGTCGCACTTCGAGAAGCGGCGAAGTTTACCTGCCGCGCCGGTGCGGCGGCAATCCCGGCGTCAGCGGCGCTTCCCGATCTCGATCCCGCGTGCAGGCGCATTGCTGCCGCCGACCGCTTGGATGAGGTCCAGAAGATTGGTGATCTGGTAGTCGGCGATGGTTACCACATTGGCGCTTCCCACTGGAAGGACATAACGGCTGTACTTGTCGGGCGCCACCTCGCCGACGGCAAACTGCGCCATCGGCAAGAGATTGATCTTCCCATAGACGAGGATGATCATCTGCGGCGACGACAGGCCGTAGCTATTCGCCTGCACGTCGAGCCGGAACTGACGCTCCATGCGGGTACGTCCGAGGGCGGCAAAGGCTTTCTCGATGATCTGCGCCTGAGCCGGGTCCGTCTGATGCGCGTGAGCCGGCTGCGCAGTGGCGTGCATGCCGTGATAGAACCAGGCGCCGGCTGCATCGCGCTCGAAACGATGAAGCGCGCCTGCACGAACTAATTCTATGGCGCTCAGTTCTTCAATGGGCGCGGGCAGGAGCATGCGAGAACCCTCTGCGCCGTGAACCTTTTCGGCCGCGCCTTCGGGGATCCTGGAACGGTTCCGGTACTCCAAACCCGCGATTCCCGCAATCAAGGCAGCCAGCACCACCCAGACGACAAGCACACGGTGCCTGACGCCTCCGGCTTGATTCATCGCTGCTTCCACCATACCGCAAGTCCGACTGCGGCCAGAATCGCGGGGATCAGAATTATCGCAAGGAAGAAAGTCCCTTTCATCTGGCGATTGGTCAGGTTGACCCGGGGCAGGTCGCTTGAGCGCGGTTCGAGGCCGATCAGATTTTCCTTCGATGCAAGATAGTTCACCGTATTCAGGAACAGCTTGCCGTTGCCCATGATGTGGAAGAACGAATTGGTGGCAAAGTCCGAATCGCCGATGACGGCGATGCGGGAACGGCCGGTAATTGGGACCGGCGTATCGATCTTGGGCGCGGACGTCGCAGATTTCTCGTTGCCGGGAGTGCGATAGAGAGGGTCGTTGGCCGGAGCGGGGCGGCGTATGGCGACCGCTATCAGCGTCAGCGGGCCGGGCAGATCCTTGGTCTTGTCGAAATGCGTGCGCTGTGAGTCCGTCTGGCCGTAGCTTTGCTTGGATGAGTTGGCAAGGGGAGCCACATCGGTGCCAGGGATGCGTTGCGAGGTCGGGGAGAAAGACCGTGCGCCCGGAAAAAAGGTCAGCGGCAAGTCCTGTGCGATCGCGTGATAGTTGTAGTCGGTCACCGCAGGCGACGAAGGATCCGCCCAGAAATGCGACGCCTCGTCGATCACGATGTCGTCGTCGGCGACAATTCCAAATTCGAGCAGCACCGGCTCGACGCCGGTGCGTACGAAAGGATCGAGCATGAATAGTGCGTTCCCGCCCGCGGCAAGGAACTTGCGAATGGTCCCCACTTCAATCGGCAGCAAGGGCATCTTGGGGCCGGCCACGACCAGCAGTGAACAGGCTGCCAGTTCTTCGGCTGCGCCGACCCGGGAAAGCGAGAGCTTCTCTACCGTGTAATTCAGCGTCTCGAGCGCATTGCGGGCCTTGGCCATGCCGTGTTGTTGGTGCAACACGTATTGGGCGCCGAGGCCGTGAGAATGGCCCGCGTCACCTTCCATGTGATCGTGGGACTCCATGCTGAAGGGATCGGGCTCGCGGTGTCCATCGAGGAAGCAGACTTTCTGCGTAACCCCGAGAGAAATCCGCAGGATCGCATTGGCGATGTCCGTTTCGCTGGAGCCGCTGATCTGCATCTTGCGCCCTTCGCTCTCCAGTAGAGATGTGCCAGCGAACTGCACGCCGCGCATCCGTGCCTGCGCGGGATTGAGCATGGGATCGAAAAACTCGAGTATCAGCTTGTCGGTCTGGCGGGCCATCAACTCATAAAGTTCCACGGTCTCGCGCATCATCGGATCGTGGAAGAAGGTGATGCGCACCGGTTTCTCCAGACGCTTGAGCATGGTCACGGTCTGGCGGGAAAGCGAATATCTGCCTTCCTCAGTCATGTCCAGGCGCGCCGGGAACTGGACAGACAGGTAGGCGATCGCGGCGAGTACGCCAATCACACCGACCGTGTATAGCAGCATTTCGGCGCGCCCTTCGCGCACCGTGGCGGCAAAGTTTGCGCGCAGCGCGTAGCCTCCCCATGCGCAAAGCGCCAGTCCGATAACCGCGAGGCCTGCTGTCCAGACCACGCCTTCGAGGAGAATTGCATGGATGGCACCGGCCGTCGCCAGCAGCGCGATGCCCGCAATGAGGATCAGGCCGGATCGGAAGAAGTTGTCCATGTCAGCGGCGCCACTGCAGGTAACTGCTGTTCAGGGTCAGCGCGATGGCACTGACGATCAGGTAAAACAAGATGCCTTCGCTACGGATCAGACCCTGGACGAAATCCGCGAAATGCAACGCGAAAGAGAGATAGCCGAACAAACTGCGCAGGGTGTAGGACGCCTGGAAATTCTGCAGGTGTCCGATGAACCAGAAACTCAACAGCACCGGGACGGTAATCAGCGCGGCAACGATCTGGTTTTGCGTCAGGGCAGAAAAGAACTGGCCCACGGCAAGGCAGGCCATACCCAGCAAGATAAATCCGATATAGCCGGCCACGATGGTCGTAGTCTGGGGATTGCCGAACAGGTAGAGCGGCACGAGGTCGATGAATGTTCCGGCCGTCATCAGCAGCAGGATCGTGACTGCGCCAAGGTACTTGCCCAGCACGATCTCCCAGGGCCTGAGCGGCAATGTCACCAGCAGTTCCATTGTGCGGCCGCTGTACTCGCCCGAAAACAGCCGCATCGACACCAGGGGAAGCAGGGTCAGGATCAGGATGCCCATGTTGCGGAACGTCTCGTCCATCGAGGCGCTGCCGGAGAGGAACATGTTGTAGGTAAAAAAATATCCCGTTCCAACAAGGAATACCGCGACCACGAAGTACGCAATCGGTGAGCGGAAATAAGCCAGCATCTCCTTATGGTAGACGGCGATGACCCGGTTCATGCTGCGGCCCTCGCTTCAGCCGATGACTGGCTGACATAGCGCAGGAAAATATTCTCGAGCGTCGGTTGCTGGCGCTCCAGGCGATGCAGGTCCCAGCGACCGGCCACGGCCCGTGCGATTGCCGCCTCGACACCCTCGCGAGCGTCGGTCTGGCAATCGACGTTAACCATGCCATGGATGCCGGGTACCGGGTGCACGGTCAATCCCGTGACACCGGCTACGGACAGCAGTTCCGATCGCAGGGCGTCCGCGGGCGCAGTCGCCGTGAGCAACACTCGATTGGTCTGCTCGGAGGCGCGCTGCAGTCCGGCAGGCGAATCAATCGCGAGCAGACGTCCGTTGTTGATGATCGCCACCCGGCGGCAGATCAGCGTGACCTCCGGAAGGATGTGCGTGCTCAACAGCACCGCGTGCTGTTCTCCAAAGGAGCGGATGACTTCCCGGGTTTCG
>DATFUO010000067.1:0-3855 GCA_035260785.1 Burkholderiales bacterium | reverse complement strand
TGGCCAGCACCCGCCGCATGCTTTGCTCCCGGGCCTGGGCAATGATCAGACCGTTGCCAGGCACGGTGCGCACGAAATGATGGAACTGGATCTCGATCGCTGCGAGGTCCGGAAAAATGTCCGCGTGATCGAACTCCAGATTATTCAGGATGGCCGTTCGCGGCATGTAGTGAACGAACTTCGAGCGCTTGTCGAAGAACGCCGTGTCGTATTCATCCGCCTCGATCACAAAAAACGAAGAATCGGTCGCGCGTGCGGAAATGCCGAAATTGAGCGGCACGCCGCCAATCAAGAAACCGGGATTCAACCCGGCGTGTTCGAGTATCCAGGCCAGCATCGAGGTGGTCGTAGTCTTGCCGTGCGTACCCGCCACCGCGAGCACCCATTTCCCCCGCAGCAGGTTCTCATGGAGCCACTGCGGTCCCGAGGTGAACGCCAGTCCGCGATTGAGTATTTCTTCCATCAGCGGATTGCCGCGCGCCACGACATTGCCGATTACGAACAGGTCCGGCTTCAGATCGATCTGTCTGGGATCGAAACCCTCGATGAGTTCGATGCCCTGCGCCTGCAGTTGCGTGCTCATGGGCGGATAGACGTTGGCGTCGCAGCCGGTCACTTTGTGGCCCGCCTGCCGCGCGATCACGGCAATTCCGCCCATAAACGTGCCGCAGATGCCGAGGATGTGGATATGCACGTGAGTGACTGACCTTAAAGGTCAAGAGCGGTTAACACGAAGGCCACGAAGGTACACGAAGGAAAAGCAAAAGCAAGGGGAACGAAAATGTTCCGGGGAAGAACGATACGTTCCTCGCGAAAACAACACACCGTATTCTTTTTCATAAAGGGCGCTCGCTTTCCTTCTTGTACCTTCGTGTCCTTCGTGTTGCATGGGTTTAGCTCGAATTCTCAAAGAAGGCGCGATTTGTCACCGGAGGCGAAGCCGATCAGCGCGCCGTCGATGCCGCGGCCGAGAGCAATGACCTTGAACAGCTCGCCCATTTCGGCGGGTGATAGCAGCTTTTGCACACCCGCCGTGAGCGCGATCCGGGAGGACCCCTGGTCTGCAGACTGCTGTTCCAGCAGCTGGGTGATCCCGCTGTTGACGAGAAATTGCGCCTGCGTCGTGTAACCAAGGATTTTCATCCCGGCATCGATGCCGGCTTCGGCGACCGCCGTAAAATCGACATGCGCGGTCAGGTCCTGCAAGCCGGGCAAGAAGAACGCATCGTCGTGCGCGCGATGGCGGTAGTGGCACATCAGGGTGCCCTGAGCGCGTTGCGGATGGTAGTACTCGCGCCGGCCAAAGCCATAATCGATCAGCAGCAGCGCACCCTTGCGCAGCGCGGCCGCCAAACTGCGCACCAGCGCCGGCGCGAGCACTGAAATTTCACTCACGTACTCGGCCCCGGCGGCGATTTGCCCGGCTGCGCTGCGCAACGTGCCCGGCGGCAGGAACCGTTCCGACCAGACAAAACCGTCCTTCCAACTTACCCCGCGTTCGAACAAACCCTGCTTTCGCCAGGCCACGACGTGGACCGGCAACGCGTCCAGCACTTCATTGGCGATAACGACGCCATCGAAGAGTTCCGGCAGTGCGCTGATCCATTCGACCCGCTCTTTCAGTGCGGGCTGCCGTCGCTGCAATGTCTGCCGCTGCCGCTCCACGAGTTGCGGACTGGTTTCCAAGATCTGATAGCGCCGGGGCAGGCGGTCGATGTTCTGCAACTCGCCGAGCACATCCGCCGCCATCGTGCCGGAGCCGGCGCCCAGTTCGAGTACCTGGCCGCCACTGCGTTCCAGTAACTGCGCAATCTGCCGCGCCAGTGTCCTGCCGAACAGCGGCGAGATTTCAGGCGCGGTGACGAAATCGCCTTCCGCGCCGAGTTTGGCCGCGCCGGCCACGTAGTAGCCCAGTCCGGGCGCATAGAGCGCGAGTTCCATGAAGCGCGCAAAGCCGATCCAGCCACCCGCAGCATCAATTTCCCTGCGTATGGACTGGGTCAGTCGATCGCTGTGGCGGCGCGCATCCTCGGACGGTTCCGGCAGATCGGGTCGACGCGGGGCAGTTGGCAAGGCGGGAATGGGAAATGGTTGGGCTACAATCCTCATTCAACAACAGCTGCATTGTCTGGCGCAACTTGAGCAAAACATGAATCGGGCGAAAAACGAGCGACGCGTGGCCCTGATTACCGGCGCCGGCAAGCGCATGGGTCGGGCGATTTCGCTCGGGCTCGCCGCCGACGGCTGGGATCTCGCGCTTCACTATCACCATTCGCAGGCCGAGGCCGACGCGCTGGCAAAGGAGATTTCGGCGTCCGGCGCGAAAACGCTGGCCGTGCGCTGCGACCTTGGTCGCGCGGATCAGGTATCGAACCTGATCGGGGAGTGCGAACGCCGCCTGGGAACACCGACCTGTCTGGTAAATAATGCCGCGCTCTTCGAGTACGACGACCTGGCGAGCCTGGAGCCGGATAAGTGGCGCCGGCATCTGGATGTGAACCTGCTTGCGCCCTTATTGCTCGCCAAGGCGTTTGCGGCGCGAATTCCCGACGGCGCCACCGGTTGTATTGTGAATTTGCTGGATCAGAAAGTGTTCAACCTGAACCCGGACTTTCTGTCCTACACCATCGCGAAGATCGGGCTCGAGGGTGCGACACGCGTACTCGCCATGGCTTTGGCGCCGAAAGTGCGTGTTTGCGGCGTGGCTCCCGGAATCACTCTGGTGAGCGGCGCGCAAACCCCGGACGGTTTTGCGCGCGCCCATCGCCTGGCACCACTCGGACGCAGTTCCAACGTGGAAGACATCGCCGACGCAATCCGGTTCGTGGTCAATGCCGGGTCGCTGACCGGTACGACGATCGTCGTCGATGGCGGCCAGCATCTGTGGCCATCGCGGCGCGATATCCAGTTCGAAACCGGTAGTGCCCCATGACTGCCCGCTTCCTGAATCCACGAACTTCGACGGAGTTGGCGATGGCGAGCGGGCTGAGCCGGGCGCGCAGGATCTTTCTCAAGAACTTCGAGACCCGCGTCTCCATCGGCATCCACGAATTTGAAAGGCAGGCGAAGCAGCGCGTGGTCGTTAACGTCGACCTCTATCTCGATCCGGATGGCAAAGTCGAGCGCGATCACATCGACGAAACGGTAGACTATGACTTCGTTCGCAGGGAGATCGTGGGCCTCGCCGATGGCAACCACTACAACCTTCAGGAAACGTTCTGCCAGGCCATTCTGGCGATCTGCCTGGCCAGGCCCGGTGTGCTGGCTGCCCGGGTCTCCAGCGAAAAACTGGATGTGTATCCGGATTGCGAATCCGTGGGCTTCGAGATTTTCCGTACCAGATAAATGACGACGCTGCAAAAACAGGTCTACGAGGGCAACAAGCTTGCCAAGCGGCTGCGCCGCCAGGTAGGCGAGGCCATTGCCGATTTCGACATGATCCAGGACGGCGACAAGGTCATGGTCTGCCTGTCCGGCGGCAAGGACAGCTACGCGCTGCTCGATGTTTTGCTGTCGCTAAAGAGCCACGCACCCGTCGATTTCGAGATCATTGCGGTGAATCTGGACCAGAAACATCCGGGTTATCCGGCTGCGGTCCTGCCGGACTATCTGGCTTCGATCGGCGTGTCGTTTCGCATCATCGAGCAGGATACCTACAGCGTGGTCAAGCGCGTAATCCCCGAAGGCAAGACCATGTGCTCGCTGTGCTCCCGGCTGCGGCGCGGCGCGCTCTATCGCGTGGCGAAGGAAATCGGCGCCAGTAAAATCGCGCTCGGCCATCACCGCGACGACATCCTCGAAACCTTCTTCCTGAACCTGTTCCACGGCGGGCGGCTCAAAGCGATTTTACTGGCG
>DATFUO010000066.1:0-7981 GCA_035260785.1 Burkholderiales bacterium | reverse complement strand
GTTGGCGCTGGAAAAAATCTTGTACGCAGCCGCATCTTCCAGCGGCAGATGCTCCAGCGCGATCTTCGCGTCCGGATCGAGGCGCTTGATGAAACGCAGCGTCCAGTCGAGGATGGTCAACGTGGTCAGGCCTAGGAAATCGAACTTCACCAGGCCGATCGCCTCGACGTCATCCTTGTCGAGCTGGGACACGGCGCTTTCCGATCCCGATGCCGTATAGAGCGGGCAAAAATCGCTGAGCTTGCCGGGTGCAATCAACACGCCGCCGGCATGCATGCCGACATTCCGGCTCAGTCCTTCGAGCTGCCCCGCGAGTGCCAGCAGCTCGCGGGTTTCTTCCTCCGCTTCTTCGCGCTCCTTGAGCCGGGGTTCCATCTTGCGCGCCATCTCGAGCGTGATCAGCTTGCCGGGCTGGAACGGGATCAGCTTCGCGAGTTCGTCGGTGCGGCTGTAGTTCCATTCCATTACGCGACCGACGTCGCGAACGACCGCCTTCGCGGCCATGGTGCCGAAGGTCACGATCTGCGAAACCGAGTCGTTGCCATATTTCCGGCGAACGTAGTCGATCACGCGATCGCGGCCGGCCTGGCAAAAATCCACGTCGAAGTCAGGCATCGAAACGCGCTCCGGATTCAGGAAGCGCTCGAAAAGCAGGCCGTAGCGCAGCGGATCAAGGTCGGTGATGCCGAGCGAGTAGGCCACCAGCGAGCCCGCGCCGGAACCACGCCCGGGACCCACTGGCACGCCGTTGCTCTTGGCCCAGTTGATGAAGTCGGCGACGATCAGGAAGTAGCCGGGGAAACCCATCTGCACGATGGTGTTGATCTCGAACTCGAGGCGCTCACGGTAACGCGGCATGTGTCCGGCGCGCACCGCCGCATCCGGATAGAGCGCGAGCATGCGTTCGTCAAGGCCGGCAACCGCCCGTTCGCGGAGAAAGGCCTCGAGTGTCATGCCGTCGGGCGTCGGAAACAGCGGCAGCCGAGACTTGCCGAGTTCGAGCGCGAAGTTGCAGCGGCGCGCAATCTCGACGGCATTTTCCAGCGCCTGCGGCAGATCGGCAAACAGCTGCACCATCTCCGCCTGGCTCTTGAGATACTGCTCCTCGGTGAAATGGCGCGGGCGGCGCTGGTCGGACAGCACGTAACCCTCCGCAATGCAGACCCTGGCCTCGTGAGCGACAAAATCTTCGCGCTTCAGGAACTGCACCGGATGGGTCGCCACGACCGGCAGTTTCAGCGCGGACGCCAGTCGCACGGCGCGCTTGACGTATTGCTCCGCGCCCGGCTGGCCGGAACGCTGCAATTCGATGTAGAAGCGCTGAGGAAACAGATCGGCCCAAAACTGTGCGTGCTTTTTGGCCTGGGCGGCATTTTCGGCCAGCAGCGCATGCCCGATGTCGCCAAGGTGGGCGCCGGACAACGCGATCAGACCCTCCGTGCCGCTTTCGCGCAGCCATTGCTTTTGTATTTCGGCGCGGCCGCGATGCTGGTTGGAACGGTACGCGCGTGTCAGCCAGTCGCAGAGCTTGAGGTACCCCGCGCGGGAAGCGCACAGGAACAGGACGCGATGGGGCTTGTCGCGATCGGTTTCGTTGCTGATCCAGACATCGCAGCCGATGAGCGGCTTCAATCCCTTGCCGCGCGCGGCCTGATAGAACTTTACCATGCCGAAAAGGTTGGACAAGTCCGTCAGCGCCAGCGCGGGCATGCCGTCCGCCGCGGCGGCGGCCACCGCATCGTCGATGCGGACTATCCCGTCGACGATCGAATATTCGCTGTGCAGGCGCAGGTGGACGAACTTCGGTTGCATGAAAGTTATTTTACGCCGTCAATCCCAAAGCGGAACAGCATTCACCACGGAGGACACGGAGAAATAACGAAATGGGAATTCCGTTATTCCCGGAAATTGCAACAGCCGCGATGCATACCAAAGAAAGTCTCATGTTTGCATTGAACTTTGGGGTTCTCCGTCTCCTCCGTGTTCTGCGTGGTTCAGGAATTTTTTCTGCCTCCCGGGCCTTGGTAGAATGGCTGTCTCCTCGACGCAACACCGCGATCCCATGCACTTCGTCAATCTCGCCGGCTATAAATTCGTTTCGCTGGACGGACTGGACGACCTGAAAGCCTTGCTCGACCGGCGTTGCCGCGAGCTGGAGCTCAAGGGCACCATCCTGTTGAGCTTCGAAGGCATCAATGTTGTCCTGGCCGGCAGCGAGAAAGCGGTCGCCAGTTTCCAGACTTTTATACACGCAGATCCGCGCATGGCGGATCTGCGCTTCAAATGCAGCATATCCGCGTACCAGCCGTTCGATCGCATGCTGGTCAAGATCAAAAAGGAAATCATTACGCTGCGCGTGCCGGGCATCGAACCGGCGAAAGAGCGGGCGCCCGCTATCGCGCCGTCGGAACTCAAGCGTTGGCTCGACGAAGGACACGAGGTCGTGCTGCTCGATACGCGCAATGCGTTTGAGGTGGATGCAGGGACCTTCGATAATGCCATGGACTTGCGGCTGAGCGCCTTCGGCCAGTTCGCACAGGCGGCCGATGCACTCGATCCGGCGCTTAAGGACAAGACCATCGTCACCTTCTGCACCGGTGGCATCCGTTGTGAAAAGGCCGCCCCGGTCCTGATCGGAAAGGGCTTTCGCAAAGTTTTCCAGCTCGACGGCGGCATCCTGCAGTATTTCGAAGAATGCGGCGCTGCCCATTTCAGGGGTCGTTGCTTCGTCTTCGACCAGCGCGTCGCGCTCGACGGCAATCTGGAGCCCGAAGTCGCGGATACACCGTGAGCACCGTCCGCGAAATCCGCCGGGCCGTGATCGTCATGGTCGTCCTGGTCATCCTCTGGGGTTACAGCTGGATCACCGCGAAGATCGGCCTGAATTACGCGAGCCCGATGGACGTCGTCGCGCTTCGACTCGAACTCGGCATCCTGACGCTGTTCATCGGCTTGATATGGACGGGCAGGCCGCTCAAGCCGCAGCACTGGCAGGCCTTGCTGATGATCGGCCTGATCCAGACGGGCGCCTTTCTGCTGCTCAATACCTGGGCGCTTTCCGAAGGCGGGCCCGGCAAGACCTCGGTGCTCGTGTTCACCATGCCGTTCTGGGTCCTCGTATTTGCCTGGCCCATGCTGCATGAACGCATCCGGGGACTGCAGTGGCTTTGCGTCGTCCTGGCGATCGTCGGCCTGCTGTTCGTGCTCGAGCCGTGGCAGATGCATACGTCGCTGTTCAGCAAAACGCTGGCCGTCCTGGCGGGGATGTGCTGGGCGATCGGCGTCGTCTATGCGAAGCGCCTGCATAACCGGGTGAAAGTCGAACCTCTGTCGTTTACGTTCTGGCAGATGATCGTGGGCATGATTCCGGTTCTGCTTTGCCAGGCGCTGCTCGACCGCCCGCCGATCGTCTGGTCGAACACGTTTGTCGTCGTCACGCTGTTCAACGGCGTGATGGCGACCGGCATCGGCTGGCTGGCGTGGTTGTACGTCTTGCATCGGCTTCCCGCCGGGACCACCAGCCTGGCTTCGCTCGGCATCCCCGTCATCGCGATATTTTCATCCTGGATTCAGCTGGGCGAACAACCCGGTCGCTCGGAGCTTATCGGCATGCTGCTCATCGGCGTCGCGCTGGCCCTGCTGTCGTACCTGAGCATCCGCCGCCACGAAGAACCCGAACCCATGACAGGGCAGGAATGAGAAGGGCCGTGACGGATGAAACCGTGACGCGTGACGGCGTGACGAACGTAAGGGTCTCTAGTACTTTTAAATGCCTAAATATCGTAATTCGACTATCGTTAACGCCGCGGGTATGAGGCTGTTGGGACGTAGATTTTCCTCGTCACGCTCGTCACGCCGTCACGCTCGTCACGGCCTTTCATGAAAACCAGCGCCTCCACCTTCCTTACCATCCGCGGGTTGCGCTACCACGTGCGAACCTGGGGCAATGAGTCCGCGCCGAAAATGTTCCTGGTGCACGGCTGGATGGACGTATCGGCGTCGTTCCAGTTCGTCGTCGACGAATTCCGGCACGACTGGCATGTCATCGCGCCGGACTGGCGCGGCTTCGGCCTGTCGGAATGGACGGGCGAAGGCTACTGGTTCCCGGATTACATCGCCGATCTCGATGCACTGCTGGAGCATTTCCAGCCCGAGTCGCCCGCTCATGTCGTCGGCCACAGCATGGGCGGCAATGTCGCCAATCTTTATGCCGGCATCCGACCGGAACGCATCGGAAAGCTGGTGCTCGCTGAAGGTTTCGGCTTGCCGCCGACCAAAGCCGACCAGGCGCCGGCGCGGTACGCGAAGTGGCTGCAAGAATACCGCGATCCGCCGGCCTTGCGTCCCTACGCCACGTTCGATGAAGTCGCACATCGGCTGAAAAAGAACAATCCGCGCATCAGCGATTCGCGCGCGGAATTTCTGGCGCCGCACTGGGCCGAACAGAAGGCCGATGGCAGCATCCATCTGCGCGCCGATCCACTGCACAAGATGGTCAATCCGATGCTCTACCGCGTCGAGGAAGCGATGGCCTGCTGGCGGCGTATCGTCGCACCGGTGCTTTGGCTGTGGGGCGACGGCGAATGGATGATGAAATGGATGAAAGGCGACAAGGCGCTGCTGGACAGTTACCGCGCCTGTTATCGATCATTGCACGAGGAAACCATCGAAAACGCCGGCCACATGATGCATCACGACCAGCCTGAAGAATTCGCCAGGGCGATTGAAACCTTTTTATACTAACCATCAGCATCGCAATGACAGCAGACAATCCGGTCCGGTCCATGCAAAAGCCGGACAAAACGCGACATCGGGAGGAACGAAGATGAACATCACCACATTGAACAGGAATTACGCGGCCTGGATTTTCGCGGCTGTGAGCTTGGTAGGCCTGCCGGCCTTCGCCGACCCGATCGAGGACATTCATGAAGCCGAGGAAAGGCGTTACAAGGCCATGATCGACATGAACGCGGACGCGCTGGCAAATACGCTGGCCGACGAGTTCTTCTATCACCAGCCAAACGGCAAGACCAACGATAAGGACGGCTACATCAAGCAGATGTTGACCGGCGCCGTGAAGATCTTCACGGCCGAGCGCTATGACGTGAAGGTCACCGTCTATGGCGAAGTCGCCACCGTGATGGGTGGCACGCGCCTGGATATCGAAATCGGCGGCGAGCGACGCAAGGCGGACCTGCGCTATCTCAACGTCTGGGTCAAGCGCGACGGACGCTGGCAGCTCGCGAAACGTCAGTCTGCTTTCATCAAATAGGCCTTACCGCAAGTCCGCCGGGTCTCCGCGGTCGGGACGAAAAAAGTACGAGGCACGCCACAAAGTCAGACAGGCAGCGGTAATGTAGGCAGCGGCATAGCTGTCCGAAAGCATCACGATCGCCCAGAACATGATCGGCAGGGCCACCACGCCCGCATAAGTCATCGCCAGCGACGCACCGGTAGCCGCAGCAGCTTTCCCGGGCGGCGCAATGCGCGCGACCTCTGAAAGATAGACGCCGTTCCAGCCGATCGCCGTCGCGCCGTACACGGCGCTCACCGCGAAAATCGCCGCGAGCGGCCACGTTCCATTAAAGCCTGCCGTGAGCAGAGCGGCCGCCGACATGCCGAGTCCGATCGCACCGAGCAGCGATCGCGGCTTGAACCCGTTATCCGCAAGAACGCCCCAGGCAATGCGGCCGACCACGCCGGCCGTCATCGCGGTCGCCAGCACGGCGCCCGCGATCTGCACGGAAAACCCGACACGCTGCGTCAGATACACCACCATGTAGGTGCTCAGGCAGGCCTGCATGCCGGAATAGGAACTGGATGCAAATCCCATTTCTCGAAGCCGCGGATGCGAAAGCACGATGCGCAAAGGTTCCAGCAAGCTGGCCGGCTTCACGGGACGGCTGAAGTGATGGGCGAGATCGACGGCGGCCCGATATGGCTGGATCGCCAACGCCAGCGCTGCACAGGCAAGGCCGACGATCAATGCGCCGGTGCGCCATCCCGAAATCACGATCAGCGCCGGCACGATTGCACCGGCCAGCGCACCGCCGATCGGCACGCCGGTCTGCTTCAGCGAAAAGATGAAACTGCGAATGCGCTCGGGTGTGCGTTCCGCCAGGATCGCGGAACTGGACGGCGTGACCGGCCCGTAACCGAGTCCCATGGTCAGCGCGCCCAACGCGACCAGCCAGGGCTGGGCGGTGGAAATCAAGGCGATGCCGGCACCGCACAGAAAAAGCGAAAGCTGGCTTATGCGCAACGCGCCTCTTCGCGCAATGATGCCGCCCGAGAACAGCGCGCCGACCGTGGCAGCGCTGAATGTGAGGGCGGTCAGAATGCCGATCCACGCTGGCGGAAAACCGATGTCGCCGTGCGCCGCCGGCGCCAGCACCGGCGGGGAGAAAACCGCCATCGACACCAGCGCCTGGATCGCCATCGTCACGATCAGCGGCCACACTACGCCCTTCATACTTATTTACCTCTCACCGCAGAGGATTCTTCACAATACCCCCTTGCGGGGTACGCGGAGGACGCAGAGGAAGGAAGAAGTAGATGAATTAGTGATCCTTTGCGAAACCTGCGTATCGGAAACTGCTAAATTTGCGCTCACCGTGAGGAATGCGTTTTCGCCGCCACCGACTTACCCCGGTCGAATATCCCCTCCGCTCTTCCTCTGCGGTGCGAGCTTGGTACGCCGTTAAGAATCGGACTGCGCGAGCGCCTGGTCGAGATCCCAGAGAATATCGTTGACATCCTCGATGCCGATCGAAAGCCGGATCATGTCGGGTCCAACGCCGGCCTTGACCTGGTCTTCCTCGGAGAGCTGGCGGTGCGTGGTCGATGCGGGATGGATCACCAGCGTCTTGGCGTCGCCGACGTTGGCCAGGTGCGAGAAGAACTGCAGCCCCTCGATGAATTTGACGCCGGCTTCCATGCCGCCCTTGATGCCGAAGGTCATGATCGAGCCGCTGCCCTTCGGCAGGTATTTTTGCGCGAGCTCATAGTATTTGCTGCCGGGCAGGCCCGGATAGTTCACCCAGGAAACGCGCGGGTGGTCGTGCAGGAACTTTGCAACGGCAACCGCATTCTGGACATGGCGCTCGACGCGCACATGCAGTGTCTCCAGTCCCTGCAGCAGAATCCACGCGCTGAACGGCGACAAAACCGGGCCGAGCGTGCGCATGGTTTCCATGCGGCATTTCATGGTGTAGCCGAAATCGCCGAAGGTCTCGTGGAAAATCACGCCGTGATAACCGCGCGATGGCTCGGTCATCATCGGGTACTTGCCGTTGCCCCACGGAAATTTCCCCGACTCGACCACGACGCCACCCATGGTGGTGCCGTGGCCGCCGATGAATTTGGTCGCGGAATGGATGACGATGTCGGCACCGAATTTGATCGGCTGGCATAGGTAGGGCGATGCAAAGGTATTATCGACGACCAGCACGACACCGGCCTCTTTCGCAATCTTTGCCACCGCTTCGATGTCGAGCACGTTGATCTGCGGATTGCCCATGGTCTCGGCATAGATCGCGCGCGTCTTCGGCGTGATCGCCTTGCGGAAATTCTCCGGGTCGTCCGCATTCACGAAAATCGTGTTGATGCCGAACTGGCGGAAGGTCACGTCGAACTGCGAATAGGTGCCGCCATAGAGCGTGCTGGACGAGACGATCTCGTCGCCTTCGCGCAGGATCGTGAGCAGCGCGCACATCTGTGCCGCCTGGCCCGAAGCCGCCGCGAGTGCCGCGCGCCCGCCTTCGAGCGCCGCCATGCGCTCCTCGAACACCGCGACGGTGGGATTTGAAATGCGCGAATAGACATTGCCGAACGTCTGCAGGTTGAACAGGCTCGCCGCATGTTCCGCGGAATCGAACACGAAGGACGTGGTCTGGTAGATCGGCACCGCGCGCGCGCCGGTGGCCGCGTCGGGGATCTGTCCCGCGTGCAGGCACAAGGTACCGAATCCGAATTCTCTGTC
>DATFUO010000065.1:0-2726 GCA_035260785.1 Burkholderiales bacterium | reverse complement strand
CAGCTGGCGACCGCCGGCCAGCCGGGGTTTGTCGTCGACGATCGCGAAGTGCGCAAGGCGGGCCCGTCCTATTCGGTGGAAACCCTGGCCGAACTGCGCCACGAGTATCCGGACCGCAGCCTCTGCCTGATCGTCGGCATGGATGCATTCTTGAGCCTGCCAAAGTGGCATCAATGGCAGGAACTGCTGCAACTGGCGCATTTGGTCGTGGCCCACCGCCCGGGCTGGCGTGCGCCGGGCATGGGGCCGCTCGGGGAACTGTTGGTGGATCGGGGCACCGGCCGCATCAATGATTTGCACGAAACAAGGTCAGGTTGCATCTTCATCCACGCCGTAACCCAATTGGAGATTTCCTCCACCGAGGTCAGGCAACTCATCGGGATGGGTCGCGATCCGCGCTTCCTCATGCCCGATCCAGTGCGTAAACTGATCTTGGACACCCATTGTTATTCCAGGAACCGGACTTAGTGCCAACAAAGCAAAAGACTTCGACCCGCAAGATACGAGACGGCAAAAAAGCTCTCGCCACTCCCAAAACGGCGCGCACGCCAAAAGCACCTTCCCTCAAAACCGTGATACTCGATGCCCTCGACGACATGAAGGCTCTGGAAGTGAAATTTCTGGACGTTCGAGGCCTCACCGATATTGCCGATTTCATGGTGATCGCCAGCGGTACTTCCGATCGCCACGTGCGTTCGGTTGCACAGCGCGTGGTCGAGAAAGCCAAAGAATCGGGGTTTCGGCCGCACGGCGTCGAGGGCCAGCAAGACGGCGATTGGGTTCTCATCGATCTGAACGAAATGATCGTCCACGTCATGTTGCCGCGGGTGCGCGAGTTCTACGGGCTGGAGAAGTTGTGGGACATGACCGCCACGAAGCGCGCCGCACGCGCGTGATCCTATTATGAAATGCCGGTTGATCGCTGCCGGTACCCGTCTCCCGGACTGGGTCAACAGCGGTTTCCTCGAATATCAGAAGCGACTGCGCACGCCTTTGGTGATGGAGCTGCACGAGATCTCCGTCGCGACCCGCAGCGCGGGCGACAACCCGCAGCGGGCCGTGCAACGCGAGGGCGCCGACATGCTGGCGGCCATCGGCCGGGATGACTATGTCGTTGCGCTGGAGATCGCGGGCACGCCCATGAGCACCGAACGCTTGAGCGCCTGGCTGGCGGAGCGCCTGCGGGATGCGCGGCCGCTGGCGCTGCTCATCGGCGGGCCCGACGGGCTCGCTCCTGCAGCCCGGGAAAGGGCCGATCAATCCTGGTCCTTGTCGCCGTTGACGCTGCCGCATGCGCTGGTTCGGGTCGTGGTTGCCGAACAAATCTACCGCGCAATGAGCATGCTCGCCGGGCATCCCTACCACCGCGCGTGACATCCCCAGACTTCATCTACCTGGCCTCAGGCTCGCCGCGACGGCGCGAATTGCTGCAGCAAATCGGCGTGTCTTTTCGGGTAATTGGCGCCGAATTGGACGAAACTGCGCGCGAGGGCGAGTCCGCCGCGGCCTATGTGTCGAGACTGGCCGAGGCCAAGGCTGCCGTGGGATGGGAAGGCAGCCGGGATCTGCGCGGCGGCAATCTGCGCGGCGCTCCGGTGCTCGCGGCCGATACCGCCGTGGTGCTCGAGGGAGAAATTCTAGGAAAACCTGCGGACATGAACGATGCGATAGCGATGCTGCGGAAGCTGTCCGGCCGCGCACATCAGGTGCTGACCGCCGTCGCGTTGCGCACCGTCGGCGGACTTGAGGTCAGAGTCAGCCGCAGCTCGGTCACCTTTCGATCAATCGGTCCCGGCGAAGCGCGTGCCTACTGGGATACCGGAGAACCGCGCGACAAGGCGGGCGCCTACGCCATTCAGGGATATGCGGCCGTATTCATCGCGGATCTCAAGGGCAGTTATTCCGGCGTGATGGGATTGCCGCTGTTCGAAACCGCGGAGCTGTTGAAGGCGGCCGGCGTAGCCTGTTGGCAGCGCCATGAGCACTGATATTCTCATCAATGCCGGCACTCACGAGGCCCGCGCCGCCGTCGTGGAAAATGGCGTACTGCAGGAAGTATTTCTGGAGCGCGCCAGCCGCCGCGGATTGATCAGCAATATTTACAAGGGCCGCGTATCGCGCGTATTGCCGGGGATGCAGGCGGCATTCATCGACATCGGCATGGAGCGCACGGCTTTCCTGCATGCATCCGATATTTTCGATCCTCGACATGCAGACACCGGCATCGACCCGCCGCGCCAGGAAAATATTCGCTCGCTGGTCGCCGAAGGCAATGAAATTCTAGTCCAGGTGGTGAAGGATCCTCTCGGCACGAAGGGCGCTCGCTTAACCACCTATATTACCTTGCCGTCCCGATATCTTGTTTACATGCCGAAGGGCAGCGGTGTGGGCGTATCGGCGCGCATCGAGGCTGAATCCGAACGCGAACGGCTGCGAACCGCGGTGGAAGCCGGCGTCCTGCCGCAGGAGAATGCCGGGTTCATCGTGCGCACCGCCGCAGAGGACTCGGCGGGGGAAGCGTTGCGCGCCGACATGATTTACCTGCGAAAATTATGGGAATTCGTGCGCCAGAAGGGTTTGCGGACCCAACCGGGCAACCTGGTGCACGCCGATCTGCCGCTGCACCTGCGCGTGCTTCGCGACTTGATGCGCCCGGATGTCGACAAGGTGCTGATCGATCAGGCCAGTGCGCACCGCGAGATGCAGGAATTTGCCGCGGAATTCAT
>DATFUO010000064.1:0-7049 GCA_035260785.1 Burkholderiales bacterium | reverse complement strand
GTTCACCACCGGGAATTTCTTGAGGGCATGGACGGCGGCCTTCACGAAAAAGGACATGAAACCGAGCTTGACCCCGTGCTCCTTCTCGAACTTGTCCTTGTAGCGATTGCGCAGGTCCATGACCGGCTGCATGTTGATTTCGTTGAACGTGGTCAGTATCGCGGCAGTCGATTGCGATTCCACCAGCCGCTGGGCCACGCGCTGGCGCAGACGGGACATTGCCACGCGTTGCTCGGGCCGGTCGCCCAGCACGCGGTCGATGTTCACCGGGGATGGCAGCGGCATCGAAGGTTTCGCAGCGGGCGCGGGCGCCTGCAACAAGTTCGTCACGTCCTCTTTGGTAACGCGACCGCCGCGGCCGCTGCCGCTGATCTGCGAAGGATCGAGATTGTTGTCGGCGGCAATTTTCTTCGCCGACGGCATGACCGCAGGCGATTCTGTTTTAGTTGCGGCGGCATCCGCAGTCTTGGTCTTGGGCGGACTCGCGGCGGCAACTGCTGAGGCTGCACCAGCCGGCGCCTTTGCATCGGTATCGATGGTCGCGATCACCTCGTTGCTGGCCACCGTACCGCCGTCGCCCTTGATGACTTTGCTCAACACACCCGACGCCGGCGCCGGCAGTTCCAGTACGACTTTGTCGGTCTCGATGTCGATCAGGTTCTCGTCGCGCTTGACGAATTCACCCTGCTTCTTGTGCCACGACAGCAACGTGGCCTCGGCGACCGATTCAGACAGTGCCGGGACCTTTACTTCGACTAACATGGCTCGTTCCTTGTTGGTTCAGCGTACGCGCACGTGCGCATTCTTCAGACGCCGTGATTGTTTAAACGCCGCGAATCCTTTAAACGCCGTGCGACAAGGCGGCGTCCACTACCGCCTTTTGCCGCTGGTTGTGCAATACAAGATATCCGCCCGCGGGCGTGGAGGACGACGGTCTCAGCGCGTACGACAGCTTCTGATGGGGCAGCATCTGGCGCTGCAGGTAATGCTGAATCCGGTGCCACGCACCCTGGTTGCCGGGTTCTTCCTGGCACCAGACGATTTCCTTCGCATCCTTGTAGCGATCGATCTCGATCTTGAACTGGTCGTGAGGGAAGGGATAAAGCTGTTCCAGCCGCACGATTGCAATATCGTCGATGCCGCGCTCGCGGCGCGCGGCCACGAGATCGAAATAAACCTTGCCGCTGCAAAACACGACACGCTTCACTTTCTGCGTATTCTGCAGTTCGGCATCCGGGATCACCACCTGATATTCACCGCTGGCCAGATCCTCCAGCGAAGACACCGACTCCTTGTGACGCAGCAGGCTCTTCGGACTGATGATGATCAATGGCTTGCGAAACGGCCTGATCATCTGCCGGCGCAGCAGATGGAACATCTGCGCCGGGGTGGATGGAACGCAGATCTGCATGTTGTAGTCCGCACACAATTGCAGATAACGTTCGATCCGTGCCGAGGAATGCTCCGGGCCCTGGCCCTCATAACCGTGCGGCAGCATCAATGCGAGCCCGCAGATTCTTCCCCACTTGACTTCGCCGGCGGCAATGAACTGGTCGATTACAACCTGCGCGCCGTTAGCGAAGTCACCGAACTGCGCTTCCCAGATGACCAGTTCGTTCGGCTCCGCCGTCGCATAGCCGTACTCGAAACCGAGCACCGCCTCTTCGGAAAGCACCGAATCGATCACCACGAAGTCCGGCTGGTTCTCGCTGATGTGCTGCAATGGAATGTAGGTGCCCGCATCCCAGCGTTCGCGATTCTGGTCGTGCCACACGGCGTGGCGATGGAAGAACGTACCGCGGCCGCTGTCCTGTCCCGACAGGCGCACCGCGTAACCGTCCTTGAGGAGCGAGGCGTACGCAAGATTCTCGGCCATGCCCCAGTCGAGCGGCAACGTTCCCGCCGCCATGGCGCGGCGGTCGGCAATGATTTTTTCGACACGGGGATGCAATTTGAAATGCTGCGGGACGGTCGTGAGCTTCGTGGCGAGTTGCTTCAGCGTATCCATCGGCAGGCCGGTTGCCGCCTTGTAGGTCCACGGAATATTCTTGAATGGCGCCCAATTCACCTGAAACGGCGGTTTGTAATTCGAAAGAATGGTCTTGTTGGTGTGAAATCCCGCATCCAGCGCGTCCCGGTAAGTCTTGATCATTTCATCCGGGTCTGCCGGCTTGATGACGCCCTGGGCGGCAAGTTTTTCCGCGTAAAGTTTGCGCGTGCCAGAATGCTGGTTGATCAGTTTGTACATCAGCGGTTGCGTCACCATCGGCTCGTCCTGCTCGTTATGTCCGAGCCTGCGGAAACACACCAGATCGATGACCACATCCTTGTGGAATTCCGTCCGGAAATCCAGGGCGATCTCGGTTACCAGCGATACGGCTTCCGGATCGTCGCCGTTTACATGGAAGATCGGCGCTTCGACCATCTTGGCGACGTCTGTGCAGTACAGCGTCGAACGCGTATCGCGTGTGTCTGACGTGGTAAAGCCGATCTGGTTGTTGACGATTACGTGGAGCGTACCGCCGGTGCCATAGCCGCGGGTCTGGGACAGGTTGAGCGTCTCCATCACCACACCCTGGCCACTGAAGGCAGCGTCGCCATGGAGCACAATGGGCAGTACCTGCGTGCCATCGCGATCCCGGCGACGATGCTGGCGCGCCCTGACCGATCCCTCCACCACCGGATTGACGATTTCAAGGTGCGAGGGATTGAATGCGAGCGTCAGGTGCATCGGACCGCCCGGCGTCATGATGTCGGACGAGAAACCCTGGTGGTACTTGACATCGCCCATGGGCAGTTGCTCGACCTGCTTGCCTTCGAACTCCGAGAACAGGTCCTTCGGCATCTTGCCGAGCGTGTTGACCAGCACGTTCAGGCGACCGCGGTGCGCCATGCCGATGACCGTCTCCTGGATTCCCTTGGCGCCCGCGCGCTGCAGTGCCAGATCGAGCAGCGGGATGACGCTTTCACTGCCCTCCAGCGAAAAACGCTTCTGGCCGACATAGCGCGTATGCAGGTATTTTTCGAGAGTTTCCGCGGCCGTCAGGCGCTCGAGGATATGGCGTTTGAAATCCGCGTCGTAGCTGGGCTGCGAGCGGATACCCTCGAAGCGCTGCTGAATCCAGCGCTTTACCTGGGTATCCGCGATGTACATATATTCGATGCCGATCGACCCGCAGTAAGTCTCCTTCACCGCGCGCAGGATTTCCCGAAGCGGCATCTGGTCCGGTCCCACCAGCGAGCCGCTGTTGAACACCAGATTCATGTCTGCATCGGTCAAATTGTAATGGGCCGGGTCGAGCTCGGGGACGATCGGTTTGTCGAAGCGCTTGAGCGGGTCGACGCTGGCATGTCGCACGCCCAGGAAGCGGTAGGCGTTGATCAACTGCAGTACCGACACCTGATTCTTTTCCCCCGTTGCCGAAGCGCCGGAGTGGGCCTGCGCGTGGCCGTTGCCATTGCTGCGCTTCTTCGCAAGCCGGATAAAGGATTCGACGACTGGCGCATGCGCGACGTCGCGGGCACCGCCGGATTGCTGCTGCATCTGGTCGAAATAACGCCGCCATTCCGCCGTCACGGCTTCGGGATTGTCGAGATAGGTCTCGTACAAGTCTTCGATGAAGGGCGCGTTGCCGCCGAAGAGGTAAGAACTGCCGAGGGATTCCTTCATCATGACGCTATCTCCTCATCAAATATAGCGGCTGGATCGCAAAAATCAAGCGGGTGCCGGTTCGTGCGTCGTCAGCGCTTTTCGATCGGCAATACATCGCGCTTTGTAGCCCCGGTGTAGAGCTGCCTGGGCCGGCCGATTTTCTGCTCCGGATCGGCGATCATCTCGTTCCACTGCGCGATCCAGCCCACCGTGCGGGCCAGCGCGAAGATACACGTGAACATCGATACCGGGATGCCCAGCGCGCGCTGCACGATGCCCGAATAGAAATCAACGTTCGGGTATAGCTTGCGGCTCACGAAGTAATCGTCTTCCAGCGCAATTTTCTCCAGCGCCATCGCCAGCTTGAACAAGCGGTCGTTCTGCAGGCCGAGTTCGTTGAGTACTTCATAGCAAGTCTCGCGCATCAGCTTGGCGCGCGGATCGTAATTCTTGTAAACCCGGTGACCGAAGCCCATCAACTTCACACCCGAGTTTTTATCTTTGGCCCTTGTAATGAACTCGCCGATCTTGGAAACGTCGCCGATCTGCTCGAGCATGTTCAGGGCAGCCTCGTTGGCGCCTCCGTGGGCCGGTCCCCAAAGGCAGGCGATACCCGCGGCAATGCAGGCAAACGGGTTGGCCCCCGACGAACCCGCGAGGCGCACGGTCGACGTCGACGCGTTCTGTTCGTGATCCGCGTGCAGGATGAATATTCGGTCCAGCGCTCGGACCAACACTTCGTTCACTTTGTATTCTTCCGCCGGCACTGCAAACATCATGCGCATGAAATTGGCCGAATACGAAAGGGAGTTCAGCGGATAGATGAACGGCTGGCCCATCGTGTATTTGTAGGCCATCGCCGTAATCGTCGGCATCTTCGCAATCAGCCGGAAGGCGGAGATGTCCCGGTGCGCGGGATTATTCAGGTCGAGCGAGTCGTGGTAGAACGCGGACAATGCGCCTACAGTGCCGACCATCACGGCCATCGGATGCGCATCCCGCCGGAAGCCGCGGAAGAAATTGTTGAGCTGGTCGTGAACCATCGTGTGGCGCGTGACGGTCGTGACGAATGTCTCCTTCTGCTCCTCGTTCGGCAACTCGCCGGTGAGCAGCAAGTAGCAGACCTCGAGAAAATCGCATTGCTGGGCAAGCTGCTCGATCGGATAGCCGCGATATAGCAGAATGCCGGCGTCGCCGTCGATATAGGTAATCGCGGAGCGGCAGCTCGCGGTCGAGAGAAAGCCTGGGTCGTACGTGAATTTACCGGCTTTGCCCAACAAGGTCCGGATATCGACCACCTCCGGCCCGATGGAACCGCTGAGAACAGGAAACTCGATGGGCTGGGCGCCATCGTTGAACGAGATTGTTGCGGTGCGCTGCTTTTCCATGTCCCCGCTCTCTTTCAGACCTGTCAAAGCTCCAAGTTTAACAGCTTCTTGCGACCTGGAAATATCGTAAATGCAGTGCAATAACAATTATTCAAATAATTTGATGATCGATGCCAATTCCACATCCCGCGGCGTTCCTTTTCCATTCAACAGATCCCACAATTCGTTATCCGGATAGTTGAGCAATTGCTTGAACGCTGCGAGCCTGCGGGGCGACAAATTATCTAAATGACGGTCCAGAAATTTCTCCAGAACCAGGTCCAGTTCCAGCAATCCGCGCCGGCACTGCCAGCGAATCCGGTCGGCTTCGGACATTGCGCGATTACACCGCCCGCTTGACCATCAGTTCCTTGATCTTGCCGATTGCACGCGTCGGATTGAGCCCCTTGGGACAGACATCGACGCAATTCATGATCGAGTGACAGCGGAACAGGCGGTAAGGATCTTCGAGGTTGTCGAGACGTTCACTGGTGGTATCGTCGCGACTGTCGGCAAGAAAGCGATAAGCCTGCAGCAAGCCGGCCGGACCGACGAACTTGTCTGGATTCCACCAGAACGAGGGGCAGGCGGCCGAGCAACAGGCGCACAGGATGCATTCGTACAGTCCGTCGAGTCCTTCGCGCTCGGTAGGCGATTGCAGCCTTTCCTTTTCCGGCGCGGGCTGATTGTTGACCAGGTAGGGCTTCACCGAATGGTACTGCTTGAAGAACTGCGTCATGTCCACGATCAGGTCGCGGATGACCGGCAGGCCCGGCAGCGGGCGCAGTTCCACAGGCTCGTTCAGATCGGACAGCCGCGTAATGCAGGCCAACCCGTTCTTGCCGTTGATATTCATGGCATCCGAGCCGCAAACGCCTTCGCGGCACGACCGGCGCAGGGACAGTGAGTCGTCGACCGCTTTAATACGGATCAAAGCGTCGAGCAGCATGCGGTCGGACGGCTGCATCTCTACATCGTAGTTCTGCATTCTGGGCTGCGAATCCTTGTCCGGATCGTAGCGGTAGATCCTGAAGCGCATCTTTCGTTTCCTCAAAAATTCATGCTAGCCGTCAAGATTTCTAGTAATTCCGCACCTTCGGCTCGATGCTCTGCACGGTCAGCGGTTTCATATGCACGGGCTTGTAATCGAGCCGGCTGCCTTGCTTGTACCAGAGCGAGTGTTTGAGCCAGTTGACGTCGTCGCGCTGATGATGGTCGGCGCGATCGTGGGCGCCACGGCTTTCCGCGCGCGCCTCCGCGGACACCAGCGTGGCCACGGCAACTTCGATCAGATTGTCGAGTTCCAGCGCTTCCACCCGCGCAGTGTTGAACACCTTGCTCTTGTCCCGGATCTGGGTGCGTTGTGCGCGCTCGGCCGTTTGCTTGATCTTCTTCACGCCGTCGATGAGCATGTCGGGAAAACGAAACACGCCGCAATGCGCCTGCATGATGCGCCGCATCTCGGCCCCCACCTCGTGGACGCTCTCGCCGCCCTGCTGGCCGTCGAGCCTGGATAGTCGCGCGGACGTCTGGTCGGCGGCGTCCCTCGGTAAACCCTTATGGCCGGGATTATCTTTCAGGAATCTGATCATCGTATCTCCCGAGGCCTTGCCGAACACCAGCAGATCGGTCAGGGAGTTCGTGCCGAGACGGTTGGCGCCGTGCACGGACGCGCAGGCGCATTCCCCCGCCGCGTAAAATCCGGCCACAACCGATTCCGGATTTCCCGACTGCGGCGCAACGACTTCCCCGCGATAATTGGTCGGAATACCCCCCATCTGGTAGTGGCAGGTCGGCACGACCGGGATCGGATCTTTCACCGGATCGACGTTGGCGAATTTTTTTGCAATCTCGCGGATGCCCGGGAGCTTGTCCTCGATCAGGTCGACGCCGAGATGATCGAGTTTGAGAAGCAAATAGTCCCCTTCCGGCCCGCAGCCGCGGCCCTCCTTGATCTCGGTCGCCATCGCCCGCGACACGACGTCGCGGCTGGCCAGATCCTTGGCGTTGGGCGCATAACGCTCCATAAA
>DATFUO010000063.1:0-9019 GCA_035260785.1 Burkholderiales bacterium | reverse complement strand
CGACGATTGGAAGACCGGCGGCGGCTCGGTGTGGATTCAGGGCACCTATGATCCGCAGTTGAAGCTCGCGTACTGGGGCGTAGGCAATGCAGCGCCCTGGGCTGGCGACTTCCACCCCGGCGACAATCTCTACACGAGTTCAGTGATTGCGATTGATCCGGACAACGGCAAGATCCGTGGCTATCACCAGTACCACTGGAACGACTCGTGGGACTGGGATGAGGTGACGCCGCCGATGCTCATCGACGTGCAGCGCGATGGCCGCACGGTAAAAGGCCTGGTCCACCCCGGTCGTGACGGGTATCTGTGGCTGCTCGAACGTTCAGCGGACAAGATCTCGTTCGTCGCCGCCAAGCCTTACGTGACGCAGAATGCGTTCAAGAGCATCGACCCGAAAACGGGCCGGCCGGAGTACGTCGCCGAACACACTCCGCGTAAAGGCGTGCTGATCGATTTCTGTCCGTCGCTGTGGGGCGGCAAGGATTGGCCACCAGCCGCATACAATCCGATGACGAAGCTCGTCTATATTCCGTCCAACGACAATCATTGCGGCAGCTTGAAGTCGAAGCCGGTCGAGCCCATGGTGGCCGGAGAACTGAAGCTCGGCGTCGAGATCCCGGATATCAAGATGATCATCGACCCGAACACGAAGACCATCGGCAAGCTGCAGGCCTGGGATATGGCCAAAGGCCAGCGCGTGTGGGCCCAGGACTTCGTGAGCCACAGCTTCGGGCCGGTATTGACCACCGGCGGCAATCTGGTGTTCCAGGGCGGCACCAACGACCGCTACTTCCGCGCGTTCGACGCGACGACCGGCAAGCAACTGTGGCAGTTCCGCACCAATTCGGGCGTGACCGCCGTGCCGATTTCGTACATGGTCGATGGCGTCCAGTACGTGGCCGTCCAGTCGGGCTGGGGCGTCGATGCGGAGCGCATGCAGGGCTCGCTCATCGCTGCGGGGTACAAGGCCAAGAACTACAATCCCGATGTGCCCATTCCTCAAGGCGGCGTGCTATGGGTATTCGCGGTTGGTAAATAACGGCGAGTAGCCAAGTCTCAGCAGGCCGGCTGCCGGCAACGGCAGCCGGCCCGCATCATTTGGATAATCCGTATTTGGATGATAGGCACCGGCAATCCGGCCGCATGGAGGCAGGGCTTACGCGGCGTGGGAGGAATTGGATTACCGAATAAATAACTGGCTCTTTTATAGGGCGCTGTCCCTTTTGATTGAGGCGAATCGGCGCGGCGTAATCATATCGGGGAAAAGTTGGCAAAAAGTCAACCGGAAGATACCTATAAAGTATAGGCCCTTTTATCTGTGCTTTTATCTGTGACCCTTTTATCCGCGATCTGCCCACCAGTGCCCACCAGGGTCAGGCCTATACTTTATAGACACCGCACGCGACTTCAACGAGGCGGCAACTCTTTTGAACCGGGTATGGTCGTTAGACCAGTTATGGCGAATACCCTACGTGCGTAGCACGTCGGAGTACCCTTTTAGACTGGTATGCCGTGGGCGGCACCCTTCTAGCCTGTTATGGGCGCAGCCCTGTTATGGTCGGAGACCGGTATCCCTTTGGGAATCCCTCCAGGGGGACACCTTACGGGGACCCGTCAGAGATTCCTGTGAGGCATCACTCACCGTTTTCCCTTTACCGGCATGCGCAGCCAGTCCTTGATCGCCAGTTCAGGGGCCAATCGTGCGAGCGCATCGCGCCCCTGCCTGGCGCGCGTCGTCCATCCGGATCCACGCGCAAGCAGATCCGCCCATGCCTCTTCGACTTCCCAGCCGCGCATGGCTTTCAGATACTCGAGCAATGCCGCCGCCTGCCGCAGATCCTTTTGCGCCTTCTGCAGGAAAGATCCCTTGCGCTCGGCGAACACAAGCAGCTTGTGCAAGGCATATCGTGCCGGATGGGGAATGCTTACCGCCACGGAACCTTCCGCGCTGAGAACCGCGGCCTGGCCGACGTTTTCGAGCAGGTATTCCATGAACCTGAGCGGTTGAAGTGCCACACGCAACTGAGGATGCTCGTAGGGCACATCCCTGCCCCGGTGCAACGTCGTCAGAAAATCAAGCCGAAACTCGGGATCGCCCGGGTTGAGGTAACTGGCTCCCGATTTGCCGGACAAACCGCCTATGGGCAACAGACCCAGCTGAAGAGACTCGATGGCGCCATGCGTGTCCACCTGCAGGCTCGAAGGCAAAGCCACTGAAAGACTCTTGCCTGCATGGGCAAAGTCAACATCCTGGGTGCGTGCCGTCTCGCTCCAACGCAGGCCGAGAAGATTCCCATAGGACAGGAACGCGTGCGTGCCGATCAACACACCCCCGGCCCGGAAGAATCCATGCTCGGACAGACGCCGTATCACGCGGAAGTGGCGGGGCAGCACCGGTGCGCAACCCAGTGCGAGGGCCGACCGGGCCAAAGGAAGAAGCGGTTCGTCCCTGCGTGTTCTGGCTTGCGCGACCAATGAGCGCACGGGCTCGGCGTCGGGCCCGACATACAATTGACGCAGCGCCCCCCCGAGATCCGTAAACTGGAAGTACCAGTAGTCGCGACCCTTGACGGTCTTCTTTGCAAAAGAGCCGCGCAGACTCGCCACGGAACGGGACAGTTCCGACGCGAGAGTCGCGTCGAACAATTGCGCATACGCGGTCTGCGCCGAGAGTGAAAGTTCGACGAATGCCGGCATCCGGTCATACCTTGCCGTTGGAAGGTCCCAGTATAACCGCGGTTCGGCGGTTATACTAGATTGACACAAGAATTAGTATAACTGCCCGGTTCGCCGTTTATGGTCGAATACCCTACGTGCACAGCACGTCGGAGTATCCCTCTAGACCGGTATCCCTGTGGGGCACCGTTTACTATTCGCTTTGCCGTTGGCGAAAGGTCAGTCAGAACCCATTTTGACCATCGATACGCAAAGGAAACCGCAATGCTTAAGAAGATCGGATTTCTTCCCGGGCTATTCGCCTGCATATTGGCTTCAGGCTGCATGCCCAACGCCCTGGCGGGCGACGTCAAACTCGTGTCGGACACCTGGGACAGCGTCTGCCGCGTGGAAATCACGTGGGGGCCGAATGCCCCGGACGGCGCGCCGCTTGAACACTATTCCGATGTGCCGAAAAACTGGTCGATAACCAAGCCGGACAAGCTCTGCTATCGCCGTGCGAGCGCTCCCGACAACTGTGATTCGGGAATGACCCAGTGGAACACCCGGTGGAGCTGTGCAACCGGGACTGCCTCCGGTATCGAGGTATTTTCCTTGCGCTAGGGCGCGCGAGCGTGTCGTTGTATGGCGACGGTATGGCGCGCGCACGCTGGTATCGCTTGACGAACCCGCGAACGGGTCGGATCATCAATGCGTGCACACCAACAGGGAGCACGCTCTTATGCAGATTAAATCGATCGCTGTCGCAGCGGGTGCCCTCGCCTGCATGGTTGTCGCGTATTCGGTCTTCGCAGCAGGCGCGCGGGATGTGTCCGGCGCCGCATCAAGCGACGACCGCACCGCGATGCCCGGCGAAATGGTCAGGCTGGCCGCGATGTCGGAGGAAAAGCCCGGCCTGAAAACCGGGCAGGCGCCGCAAGGCCTGCCTGCGCAACAGGACATGGCGAATGCCGAAAAGCCGGCCGCCGCGGTGTCGGTTCGAAACACGCGCCCGAAAATGGATCGCCACAAGGATGCGCGCGCCTGCCTCGAGGCCGCGAACAACAAGGCGGTCATCAAGTGCGCGAATAGATACCGCTAGAGAGCCGGGCACGCTGGTGGGACGGCAAACCCGGGCCGTTTTCCCCTGCGTCACCGATTATGGTCGCCAGACCGGTACCCCTGTTGGGGCGCCGTTCACCGTTTATGGCCGAATACCCGTGCGGATACCCTACGTGCGTAGCACGTCGGAGTACCTTCTAGACCGGTTATGGCAACGCCGGTATCCCATTGTGGGAATCCCGTGGAACCCTTTTAGGCCGTATATGGTCAACGACCGGTATCCCTTTGGGTATCCCCTTGTGGGACACTGTTTACCGCTCCGGCCGCCTGCTGCGCTCCGCGACTCCAGGCCGAGAGCAAATCCATCGGCAGCGGGAACACGATCGTGGACGAGCGCTCGCCTGCGATCTGCGTGAGGGTCTGCAGGTAACGCAACTGAATCGCCTCCGGCTGCTTCGCCAGTATCTGCGCCGCTTCGAGCAGTTTCTGCGAGGCTTGCAGCTCCCCTTCCGCATGGATCACCTTGGCGCGCCGCTCGCGCTCGGCCTCTGCCTGTCGGGCGATCGCCCGAATCATGGATTCGTTCAGGTCGACCTGCTTGATCTCCACGTTCGAGACCTTGATGCCCCAGGCGTCGGTCTGCGCATCCAACACCCGCTGGATATCCGCGTTGAGCCTGTCGCGCTCCGCCAGCATTTCATCCAGCCCGTGCTTGCCGAGCACCGAGCGCAAGGTCGTCTGCGCGAGCTGGCTGGTCGCTTCCAGGAATTTCTCGACCTGGATGACCGCGCGCTGCGGATCGACGACGCGAAAATACACCACCGCGTTCACCTTGACCGAGACGTTGTCGTGCGAGATGACGTCCTGGCTCGGCACGTCCAGCACTACCGTGCGCAGGTCGATCCGCACCATCTGCTGCACACCCGGGATCAGCACGATCAGCCCCGGGCCTTTCACCCCGGTGAAGCGACCGAGCGTGAAGACCACACCGCGCTGGTATTCGCGCAAAACGCGCAGCGCCGTAACCGCAAAAACAATGGCGACCAACAGCAGGCCACCCAAACCCGTGATCGATCCCATGCTTAGTTACTCCTTGTCCTGTTCCGGTTCGACTTCCAGCACCAGGCCCTCGATGCCGGTGACCCGCACGCGCTCGCCGGCGCGCAAATCGCGGCCCGAGCGGACCTTCCATTTTTCGCCCTGAACGCTTGCATAACTATCGCCCTCGAAATCGAGCACCACTCCGATGGCACCGATGAGATATTCGCGGCCGCTCACGATCGGCCGCCTTCGCGCCGCGTACGCGAGCCTTCCCACGATCAGCAGGCCCACCGCGCCGGCCAGCGCCACTACGCCCACCAGCGGCAGCGGGATGGCGTAGCTGGCGGCATCGGTGTCGATCAGCATGACGGAACCGGCCACGAAGGCCAGCAGCCCGCCGGTGCCCAGCACGCCGGATACGCCCGTGAAAAATTCGGTCACCAGCAGGGCCACACCCAGGCCGATCAGCGCCAGGCCGACGTAATTCACCGGCAGCATCTGCAGCGCGAACAGCCCCAGCAGTAGTGCGATGCCGCCGAATACGCCCGGGAACGCCATGCCCGGGTTCATGAACTCGAAGAACAGGCCGTAGATGCCGGCCAGCAGCAGCAGGTAAGCGATGGAGGGATTGGTGATGACCGCGAGCAGCTCGGTGCGCCAGTCCGGATCGCGTTGCACGATCTCCGCGGTCAGCGTGGTCAACACGGATTTCCGGCCCGCTGCGGATACGGTGCGGCCGTCGAGCTGCTTGAGCAACTGCGGCAGGTCGTCGGCCATCATGTCGATCACGTTCAACCGGAGCGCCTCGCGCGCGGACAGGCTCACCGCCTCGCGCACCGCGCGCTCGGCCCAGGCCGCGTTGCGCCCGCGCAGTTGCGCCAGGCCGCGGATGTAGGCAGCCGAGTCGTTGATCTGCTTGCGCGCCAGGGTCTGTTCGTTCGACGCAGGTTCCTGCGCGTCGTCGGCCTTGGTGCCGCGCTTCGGTTTGCGCTCGCGCGCGTCATCCGGTTGTCCCAGGTTCACCGGCGTCGCGGCGCCCAGGTTGGTCGCCGGCGCCATGGCGGCAATGTGGCTCGCGTAGAGAATATAGGTACCGGCGCTGGCCGCCCGGGCCCCCGTCGGCGCAACGTAGGTTGCAACCGGGATCGCGGACGTCAGGATGTCCTGGATGATGTCGCGCATGGACAGGTCCAGGCCGCCCGGCGTATCCATGCGCAGCACGATCAACTGCGCGCCGAGCTTGGCCGCGTGTTCGATGCCACGGTGCAGATAATCGGCATTGGCGGGCCCGATCGCACCGGATTGCGTCAGGACCACGACCGGTCCGCCCGGCTGCGCCGCCGCGGCAGAAACCCAGCAAAACAACAGCATTGCAATCGCGCGCACCGGCCCACCCGTATGCATGGTTCGCGGCGCGCCGCAGTCACGGAACTACGACGAGTGCCGCTCACCGCTAGAGTAGCGGAATTGCCGGCGGTGCGCGCGTACAAAGGCAAAGATCGCGACGCAGGGAGGATGCCGGGCACGCCTCGCGAGTCACCGGATCCCGGACGGCATCGCCGCAAGCCAAACCGGCTCACCGCCGCCCGGCGCCGTCCGGCAACGTCATCCCCTCGTTCAGGATGTCGGCGTAGCGCGCGTAGCTGAAAACCCGGCCGCGCTGTTTGCGCGTGAGTTCAGCGACCACGCCGAGACGTTCCAGGTGCACCAGCGACTTGTTTACGGTCGCCGGCGTGAGATGGGTGGCGGCCGCGAGCGACGCGGCGGTCGCGATCGGTTGTCGCTGCAACGCGCGGTGAATTGCCAGCGCTGAGACGGCGGCGCGGCCCAGGCCCTCGATGCGACGGCCATCTGTGGACGCAAGCTCCAGCAGTCGCTTGGCCGACGTGGCAGCCTGTGTCGCGCTCGCCACGACGGCATCGGCGAAAAACTCGAGCCACGTTTCCCAGTCTCCGGTCAGGCGCACCGCGTTCAGCAATTCGTAATAGGTCTGCCGGTGTTCCTTGAAATGCACGCTCAGGTACAGGAGCGGTTCGCGCATCAGGCCGTCGGCGGCAAGTTGCAATGCAATCAGCAGGCGACCGACCCGCCCATTGCCATCGAGGAACGGGTGGATGGTCTCGAACTGCACATGCGCCAGCGCGGCCTTGACGAGTGGCGATGTCGGCGGCTGATCGTGCAGGAAGCGCTCGAAGAGTTTGAGGCACTCGTCCAGCTCGTTCGCTGGCGGCGGCACGAAGATCGCGTTGCCCGGCCGCGTGCCGCCGATCCAGACCTGACTGCGGCGAAACTCGCCAGGCGTGAGCTTTGCCCCGCGCCTGCGACCGATCAGCACCTTGTGCACCTCGCGAATCAGGCGCAGCGAAAGCGGAAACCCCCCGCGCAGGCGTTTCAGGCCGTGTTCGAGCGCCCCTGCGTAGCGGCTGACTTCGCGCGCATCCTCCACTGGAACACCCGGTTGCTCGTCGATCTCGAAAAGCATCAAGTCCGCGAGCGAAGACTGCGTGCCCTCTATCATGGACGAGAGCACCGCCTCCTTGCGCACGAAGCTGTAGAGCAACAGCGCCGCGTTTGGCAGCAGATCAGTCACGGCATCCAGCCGGCCAAGTGCCTGCAGCGCCGTGTCGAAGCGGCCACGCAGCGCTGCGGTCCAGACGATGACCGGGCGAGGCGGAAGCGGCGCCGGAACGAAGGCTTTGAACGCCTCACCGGCGGTGGCAACCTTGACGTAGCGGCCTTGCAGGGTGCGCTTCATCAGCAGCAGGAACCTAAATTAGCGGCGAACGCTATTTTAGGATAAGCACGCTTCGTAAAACAACTAGCGAGCCCACCAGGCGACGCACCGAGGCCGGGCTGTTGATCGCCGACCGGGAATTGTCGAACGATCCGGTGCACCTGACCGTGGTCGGATCCAAGAGCGATCCCGCCGCGAAGGCGTTGTTCCGGATTGTGCAGCGCCAGGCCGGCAGCTACAAACGCATCGAATGGTGGGATCGCAGCGAAGGCCCGATGCCCAATTCCGATGTGCAGTATCCCGACCTGCCCAAAGCCGCGGCCTACGTGTGCAGCCAGAACCGCTGCTCGTTACCGGTGTTCGAAGGCAAGGACCTTCTGGCGCTTGCCGAACGGCTCGCGAAGTAAGGCACTGGTCTGAATCGAGCCGCCGCGAACGACAAGACTAACAGGTACGCGAACACATACCGCTGCAGTACCGGGCCTGCGTTCTGGCGCAGCCCCGTTCCCTGATCACCGTTCACTGTTCACTGCCGCCGCTCCGTCACGCCGAGCGCCTCCGCGGCACGCAGCACCTCGCGTCGCTGTTCGTCGGTCAGGCGATTCACGGGCGGGATGGAGTGTCCGCAATCGACGCCGAGCCTGGCCGAGAGCACGGTCCTGCATACATCGGCGGGCGCACCGAACATCCACACCAGGTCGACGTATTTGCGCACCCCGTCCTGCAGCGACTGGGCCAGTTTCATGTTGCCGGCCTCCCACGCTTTGAAGAGTTCAGCGTAGTGCCACGGCGCAAGCGAGAGCGGCGCGTCGATCGTGCCGACTGCTCCCATGGTGAGTGCGGGCAGCGGCAACGCCCCGTTGCCGGAAAAGCAACTCAGCCCCATGTCGGCAAACGCGCGGATCTGCGTGAAATCCGGCGCCGAATGCTTGAGCCCCTTCAACGTCGGGATCTCGCGCTTCCACTTCTCCATCATCGCGGGGAAGAACTCGATCTGCGTGAGCTGCGGCAGGTTGTAGACGAAAAACGGAAGCTCGCCCGCCGCATCGGCAACGGCCTTGTAGTAGTCGATGATGGAGCGCTCGCTGCTGCGGAAGAACAACGGCGGCAGACAGCACACCGCGGCACATCCCGACGCGCGCGCAGTCTTCGCCGCTTTCACCGCGCTCGCCGTGCTCATGGCGCCCACCTGCATGATGACCAGTGCGCGGCCTTTGCAGGTTTCCGCGGAGATTTTTGCAACGGCATCGCGTTGCTCATCCGTGAGGATCGGCCCTTCCCCGGTACTCCCCGCCATCCAGAACCCGCCGCAGCCGTGCGAGATGTTGTCGTCGAGCAGCGCGCGCAAGCCTTTCTCGTTGACCCGCCCATCCTCCGTGGTCGGCGTCGGAGGCGCGGGGAATACACCTTTGAATTCGAGTTTCATGCTGAGTTAAGGGTTCGTTTGAAAAATTGTCGGCAATTCTAACAGCGCAACGGGTGCCCCTGGCACGCGTTACTATGCACATCCCAAGCCTGACCCTCAAA
>DATFUO010000062.1:0-4096 GCA_035260785.1 Burkholderiales bacterium | reverse complement strand
CGACGGTTATTTCGATCCGCTCGGATCGAACGACACCAACCGCAACGACATCTTCGTCTTCGGCAACGACGAGAACATAATGCTGATGTCGCGGCTGGACAATCTGGGCAAAGGCGCTTCCGGCAATGCGGTGCAGAATATGAACCTGATGCTGGGATTGGACGAGGGGACGACGTTGGGGCTCTAGGCCCCCTCTCCCCAGCCCTCTCCCGCCAGGGGAGAGGGAGTAACGTCAGAAACGAAAACAAAGCGTAAGCCATCCTCTGGCTTTAGAGCTCCCTCTCCCCCTGGCGGGAGAGGGCTGGGGAGAGGGGCTAGTCGGTGATTGCAGAGTAAACGAGCTGCTTGAACAGCTTCCGGTAGTAGGCGCGGATCGGGCTGGGCGCCTGGGTCATGTAGACGCCCACAAGTTGTTCTTTCGGGTCCACCCAGAAATAGGTTCCGGCGAAACCGCCCCACATGAATTCCCCGGCCGAACCGGACACGCCGGCCACACCCGCTGCCTGGCGCACGGCAAAACCGAGTCCGAACGTATAGCCCGGCGTGCTCAGAAGAATTTCTCCGGGCGTCATCGGCGAGAGTGCCTGGATGCGCGTGCCCAGATGATCGGAAGTCATCAATTCGACTGTGGTCCGGCTCAGGTAGCGTTTGCCGTCGAGTTGGCCGCCGTTCGCCATCATTTGCGCGAAACGCAGGTAATCGGCCGCGGTCGATACCCCGCCGCCGCCGCCCGAATCGTTGTTGGGAACCGCGGACACGTCCCAGAGCTTGATCGGCTTGCCGCTCGAAGCGTCGATGGGCAGGGCCTCGGCGAGGCGGGACATTTTCTCCTGCGATACCCAGAACCCGGTGTCCTTCATTGCAAGCGGCCGGAACAGGCGCTCTTCCATGAAATCTGCCAGCCGCTTGCCCGATACCGCTTCGATCACGCGCCCCAGCATGTCGGTGGACAGGCTGTATTCCCAGACCGTGCCCGGCTGGTGCGCGAGCGGCGACTTCGAAAAACTTTCTATTTCCTGGGCCGGCGTCAAGCCACGGGGATCGTCGTCGATGCCGTCTTTTGCATAGGCTTCCCTGACCGGCGAATTCAGGGTGAGGTTGGCGTAAGCGAGCCCCGATGTATGGCGCAGCAGATCCTGCACCGTCATTTCCCGATCGGACGGAACCGACGTGTAGGTGATTTTGGCGAATTCTGCGTCCGCCTTCGCCGAACTGACCTGCAGGCCCTTCACCGCGGGAATGAATTTCGACACCGCGTCGTTGAGCTGCATCTTGCCGTCCTCGACCAGCATCATCGCCGCCACCGACACCAGCGGCTTGGTCATGGAATAAATGCGGAAGATCGCATCTTTCGACAGCGCTTTGACGGCTTCCTTGTTCCGGAAACCGACCGCCTCCGAATAAACTAGCTTGCCCCTGCGGGCCACCATCACGACCACGCCGGGCAGGGTGCTCTTGTCGACCTCCTGCGCGAAGGCCTCCTTGATGTGGGCGAGCTTTTGTGCGGACATGCCCACCGATTCCGGTGATGCTGGCGCAAGGCTTTGCGCCTGCAGCGGCGCGCTCGGGAAAAGTGTCGTAACGGCGAAAGCAAGGGCCGCCATGCATTGCTGTCTCATGGGTCTTCTCCTCTGGAATTTGTTTTATTTATTTTGTGCGGATCATCCGCGAATTCATATCTACATCATTTTTTCTTCGTCGGATCCTTAAGGAAACACTTCCACCCGGTCGCCGTCGAGTTCTTCGGGATGGCCTGGGGCAGGTTGGCCATGACGCCAGGCAAGGATGCTGCGAAGGAGGCTTCACATTCCTCAATCGTCCTGATATTCGGATTAAATACGACGTACTTGTCGATGTCCGTATCGTTCTTCAGGGAGATTTCGACGTAAACGCCGGGGGCCTGTTCCTGCTTGCAACCAGCCGGCGCCAGTAGCGCCGCGAGGAGCGCTACTTGTTCTGCCACCGGGAAGAACTTGTTCCGCATTGTGTCCTCTGTGGCTAAGAATCTATGCTTTTTGCGAAGCGTGGAGCGCCCGGCTCAAATCCTCGATCAGGTCGTCCGGATCTTCGAGACCGATCGACAGTCGCACGGTGCCTTCGGTGATCCCCGCGGCGCACAGCGCGGCCTCGTCCATGCGGTAATGCGTGGTCGTCGCCGGATGGATGACCAGCGACTTTGCGTCGCCGACATTCGCCAGATGCGAAAATACCTTCAGCGCCTCGATGAAGCGGCGTCCGGCGGCCCGGCCGCCTTTCAGGCTGAAAGTGAAAACGGCCCCACAGCCGCGAGGCAGGATCTTCTTCGCCAGTTCATGGTCCGGATGCGACGCGAGTTCGGGATAGGCCACCGATGCGATGGCTTCGTGTTCGGCCAGGAAGCCGACGACCCTGCGCGTGTTGTCGATATGTTTCTGCATGCGCAGGCCGAGCGTTTCCACGCCCTGCAGGATCTGAAAGGCGTTCATGGGACTCATGGCCGCGCCGAAGTCGCGCAGCCCTTCGCGGCGGGCGCGCAGCAGGAAGCCGGCGGTGGTGGACTCCTCGCTGAACACCATGCTGTGAAAGCCTTCGTAAGCTTCGGTCAGCGTCGGAAATTTTCCGGATTTCTCCCAGTCGAACTTGCCACTGTCCACGACCACGCCGCCTATCGCCACGCCGTGCCCGCCGAGAAATTTCGTGGCCGAATGGAAGACCAGGTCGGCGCCGAGGTCGAACGGCCGCATGAGCCAGGGCGTCGTGAACGTCGAATCCACCAGCAGGGGCAGACCGGCTTCGTGCCCGACTTCGGATACCTTCGCTATGTCCAGCACGTCGAGCCCAGGATTGCCCAGCGTCTCGCCGAACAATAACCGGGTATTCGGACGGATCGCCTTGCGGAAGGCTTCGACATCGCGCGGATTCACGAAGGTCGTGTCGATGCCGAAGCGTGGCAGGGTGTACTGCAGCAGATTGTGCGAACCGCCGTAGAGCGAACGCGAAGCGACGATGTGCGATCCCGCCCCCATCAGCGTCGCGATCGCAAGATGCATCGCGGCCTGGCCGCTCGCCGTAGCGATGGCGCCGACGCCGCCTTCCAGCGCCGCAATGCGTTCCTCCAGCACCGCATTGGTTGGATTGGAGATGCGTGTGTAAACATGGCCTGCGCGCTCCATGTTGAACAGCGATGCCGCCTGGTCCGTGTCCTTGAACACGTACGATGTCGTGAAGTACACCGGCTGCGCTCTCGCACCGAACTGCGGATCGGGCTGCTGTCCCGCGTGCAGGCTCAGCGTGTCGAACTGATAGGTCTTCGGTCCCGCCATTATCTTTTCATCCAATGAGCTCAATCAAAGTCAAAACCCAACACGGATACCCTACGTGCGCAGCACGTCGGGTATCCGTGTTGGGTGTGGTCAGTAGACTCGAGTCAGTAGAAAGCCCCGCGGGCGGTGACGGGCCAGACGGATTCGACCTTGTCGCCGCGCACGCCGACGATCCAGTCGTAGAGGTTCACGGTTGGATCGCAATGACCCGGAATGAGCCTGATCTTGTCGCCCACCGTGAGTTGCGATCCTTGCGGCAGTTTCAGCACGCCATGCTCGTCGGAGGCCTTGAGAAATTCCACGCCGGCCAGGTCGGCCACCAGCGGCATGCCGGAATCCACCGACAGGGCTTTCAGTCCGGCGTCCACTACGGCACGTTCGGCGGTCGCATGGCTCATGACCGTGGCCCAGACGTAAAGGCTCTGCTCGAAAGTCCGCACCGGCCTGCCATCGTCGCCGAGATTGCGGCTGTAGTCGGCGTCCATGAAAATATACGATCCGGGCTGGATCTCGTTGTACACACCGCTGGCGGCCTCGAGCACATAAGTGCCGGTTCCCGCGCCCGTGATGATTTCCGGCTTGAGGCCCTGGGCCTGCAGCGCTTCTGTCGTATTGCGCACTTGCTGCACCGCTTTGGCGATGGCCGCCTTGCGCTCGGCCGGGGTGCGCGCATGTTGGGCCGCACCCTGGTAGGCGTGCAGGCCGGCGAAACGCAGGTGCTTCGCGGCTGCGACGCGCTGGGCGAGATCGACGCACGGTTGGCCGGGGTCGACGCCGCAGCGATTGGCCCCGAC